>JAHEEY010000066.1 GCA_024640485.1 Chloroflexota bacterium
GCTGCCACGATCAGCAAAAGATGGACGAAAAACACAAAGAGATTAACGGCTACAGCGGCAACTGCGTCGCCTGCCATGCCAACGGCAGGAAACCAGGCGAGTGATGATCTCAAGCGGGGCAAAATAAATGGCGGGTCACTTCAAGTGGCCCGCCATTTATTTTGCCCCGCCCCGGAAATAGAGGCGGTCGTCATGCTCCAGTTTCCTGGGGGGATTCTAAGGCCCTGTTCGCCTCCGATCTCGAGGAACGCTCCGCCTGATTTTCAGCGCTCTCCTTCGCCGCTCCGGCGCCGTTTCCCGCCTCGATCAACCCCGTAATTTTGCCAGTGCCAGCTTTCACAGCTAATCGACCAGAACGGCCGTGCCCCGGCTGCCCTGTGCTAGCCCAGGCGGGATCGCTGCTCCTGTGGTTCGAGAAGCTGGACTGTGCTAAGATAGGCTCTACGCGAAATAACCATCATCTCTCACTGATTCATACAATATTATTTCCGAACTGATTGAACAGCACTTCCACCAGTTAACAATTGGACTGCGAGTCGGAGCTCTGGAGCTGATCCCTGGTGAGCTTTTGTCACAACCCTCTCCAAGTGCGGCGGCGTAAGGATGTTCGCAAGTTTACCCAGATACCATGTGGGTAGTTGCGCCGCCCTCACCAGCCATTATGGGCTTGAACTGACCAGGGACTACCACACCTGCAGGAGGCAAAACAAGCGTAGAGAAAATACAGCAAGCAGTCCCAGGGCGGTATGCTGTCTGTATCATACAGGCGGCGCGAAAGGAGTGGATGAATTTGAAGGGTAGGGCTAAATCGAGAGCCGCGAAGCGGCTGGCATGGCAGCGTTGGCTGGTCATGGCCATGATTGGCGTGGTCATTACCTTCGTCGAAATTTCTGCCCATGCTGCAGGGCAGGGCCATCACTATGCGTCCAATGCGGACCTTCTCATGGATCCCGAACTGCAGCGAGAAGTTTTGATGTTTGGCTTGGCTGTACCCCTGTTGGCCGGTACTCTGCTCACATTTCTAGAGCGCACCGGCGTCGAAAGAGACCGGATCGCCAGTGAATTGGACTACCGGCGCGTATTTTCAAAGACGCTCAGCGGTGCCACTTGTCTGGATGAACTGTCGAAGCTCATCATCAAACTCCCGGTTGATATCGCCGGCGCCAGCACATCAATCCTGGCCGTTAAACGTAAGGCGACCAACGATCTTGAGATGATTGCCTCCTGGCATGACAATTCCCTAAGTCTGCCCGGCGAGGACCAATCAGCCTGGGCCTTCCAATGTGAGGATTGTATCGCCGGCAGAGGGTCTCCCCGATCCCTCATACCTCTGACCTGTGCGGGAAGCTTCCTGAAGGGCGACGCTCTCGCCGGTACCAGACAATGCCTACCTCTGGCAACGGCAGACAGGCTGGTTGGGGTTCTGATTTTCGAAATTCCCCAGGCACAGCCGCTGACAATCGATCAAGCCAGCATCTTGAACGATCTCGCCCCTGAGATGGCCATGGCCATTAAGAACGCCGAACTGCAGTTGGCAGAGTCAAGTTGGATAGCCGCCAACGAAGTAGAAAGACAGCGCATCGCCCGTAACCTGCACGACACCCTGGCTCAAAATGTCAGTTATCTCCGGCTGAAGCTCGACCAAATGAGCAGCGGGCTGCTTCTGAGCGATATCGCTGAGATTCAGGAGGAGCTTGCCCGCATGCGCCTCGTTGCCGATGAAGCGTATGGTAATGTGCGCAATGCCCTGGCGGGGCTGCGGGGCACCACCGATGATTTCACCCGAGATCTTCGTCAGCAGGCTGCCAAGGTCGCCGATCGCGCCAAATTAACCTTAGCCATCCATGAAGATGGGCAGCCGCGGAGAATTCCTGCCGTCCAGCACCGCCAACTGCTCTACATCTTTAACGAGGCCCTGAACAACGTAGAAAAACACGCCAGCGCGAAGAGGGTTGATGTCGATATCATCTGGCGTCAACGGCAGCTGACAATCCGCATGCAGGATGACGGCGTCGGCTTTGACCCTGCGGTATTAGCGGAGGAGGATGGGCACTACGGATTGCTTATCATGAACGAGCGGGCCCAGGCCATTGGCGGCGATCTGATAATTGCCTCCAACCATGGGGAGGGCAGCACCGTAACCTTGATGCTGCCCATGGAACAGCTAGATCAGTCTAATGGCCCCGGCGCGAACAAGGAGCCCATTTTTGAAATGACAGAGGAACAGACACATGCCGATTAGTGAAGAGTCAATCAGGATCGTTGTCGTCGATGATCATGTCGTCCTGCGCGATGGCCTGGTGACCTTGCTGCGCGCTCAGCCGGACTTCCAGGTTTTGGGTGAAGCGGGCTCGGTTGAAGAAGCATTGGCCGTGGTCAGGCAGACTGAGCCTGACCTGGTCCTGATGGATTACAGCCTGCCCGACGGAACGGGGCCTGAGGCAGCTAGAGAGATCTTGGGATTTCTGCCGTCTGTCCGGATAGTATTCCTGACGGTCCACGAGGAAGACGATGCCCTATTCACCGCCATTCGATCCGGCGTTAAAGGGTACCTGCTGAAGAATATTTCATCCGCTGACTTACTATGCCAATTGAGGGGCGTGGTAAAAGGAGAAGCGGCCATTTCCGGAGAAATGACCAGCCGGGTTCTTTCCGCCTTCGCCCGGACAGCTAATCCCAGGCAGGAACCCGCGGACGGAATGGCGCTGACCGAAAGAGAACTGGAAGTGCTGCGGGAGCTGGCCCGGGGGGCGACCAACCAGGAAATAGCCGACCGCCTGTTCATATCGATCCATACAGTCAAAAATCATGTGCACAGCATATTGGAAAAACTGTCTGTGGATAACCGCCGAGAGGCTGCCAAGCGGGCGTTAAAGGACCGGCTCATTTGATCACTTGGTAATAAAAGAACTATAGCAGCATGCCGTAAAGGACTATCTCAGGATAGTCCTTTTTTTGTTCGCCCCAGCCCTCTGCCGCGGCCTGACCGCCAGAGGTAGGCTTGCGGCCGGGCGCAGATCTGCTTCTTGCGCCGTCTAGCCAACATCCTGGCCCCATAGGCCAGACGAACTACTCCCCATATCCACCCTCGGCCCCTGAAATAGCTCCCCAATTGGTCCCAGATGGTCGATTCAGGCCCATAGACTGCCCAAAGGGATCCGTAGTACGCTGGTACTACATCGCACCCACTTCGTAGCAGCCGCGGACTTCTCGCGGTGCCAGAAAGCATAAAAAAGACAGATCCGCATGTCCGGATCTGCTTGCGCCGCCAACAACGCTTTCTGAATTCGTCCCATCACAGCTTCAACAAAATTTCGGTTATACGCTCATCGGCGAAGTTACCTGGCCCATATGAAAAGAGTGATCCTTTTGTTTCAACGCCAATTACTAAGCACCACAGTCAACGGCCTGCTCCAAAACAGAGAAGATCTCGAGCTCATCGAGATTCCAGCTGACATGGTCGACTGGGTGGCCATGGTCGATAGTGTGAAGCCAGATGTGATTATCACTGACGAACAGATGATGGTTGAACATCGCAGCGCCTATACCCGCTTCCTTCGCAGGTATCCCTTGATCAGGACCATCGTGCTGCAGATAGACAGCAATAAGATGCAGATTTGTGATAAACGATCGATTGAAGTCCGGCAAGTCAACGATTTTGTCGAACTGATTTGAACATCAAATATGAATCAACCGAGTTGTGGAGAGGAAGAAAAAGGCAATATGAAAAGAAATTATGACGGTGGAAGCTCCGTGTTTCGCGGCGCTATGGATTCTTTCCTTTTGGCCAAAATTGGAGGTGCCTAGATGGGAACGACAGAGATTAATAGAACCGATGTTTTTTCGCTCACAAGAGAACGGCCGCTGCCCCGTTGGCGCGGCCTGCTGCTGCTTCTACTCCTGGCCCTCCTCTTGGCGGGCCTGTATGCTGTCCGGATAGGTGCCCAGGCCACCAACACCCTGACGCTGACTGTGATCAGCGCCCGCAGTGAAGAGGAATGGCCCCTGGACCCGTGCAGCGCGCCCGATGCCGACCCCGTGTTCTGCGGTGTGGCCGCGGGCGACCCGATCACTGAGTACAAATACCTGATCAACATCGACAATACCGGCGATCCGAATGATACAGCAGGGTGCTCGCTGGGCGACCCTGGTTATCCGGACAGCTGCGACTGGCCTTCCGTTCGGGAAGTGCCCGGCGCGGCCCCCATCTACACCCAGGGCGATCAGAGCGACTTCGCGGCAGGCCTCAATAATCTGCCTGAGGGCAAATACCTGA
Source organism: Chloroflexota bacterium (assembly GCA_024640485.1). GTDB lineage: Bacteria > Chloroflexota > Anaerolineae > Promineifilales > Promineifilaceae > JAHEEY01. The sequence goes on from JAHEEY010000066.1 coordinate 4,277, forward strand.
TCTCCGTACTGGCTGATGGCTACAAGATGAGCGGCGCTCATTTTACGGTGCCGTTCACTGACACCATGAACACAACCGCCGATGGCATGGTTACCGTGGCGCTGCAGCCCCACCCACTGCCGGCGGCCACCATGCGCATCAGGGTTTACGAGGATATCTCGCCTGTCAACGGCATGTTCGACGCTCCGGGCGAGTTTGGCCTGGAAGGATTCTTCGGCATCATCAAAGATCCCGCCGGTGACGTCACCACCGATGTGTTTGGCAACCCGCTGTGTACGACCTACACGGCTGATGGGAGCATCGACACAATCGGCACCACTGCCTGCCTCTACAGCAATGCCGATGGAGACATCGTCATTCCCAACCTGGGACCCAACCGTTATGACGTGGAGGTAGCCCCGCCGGCCGGTGAAGGCTGGCTGCACACCTCCACACTGGAAGGTTCCTGGAGCTGGGACAGCTGGCTTGCCGAAGGCGGCACCGGGCTGGACAACGAATTTGTGGTCGCCGGGGAACCTTTCCCGTGGACCCAGTTCGGTTTTGTGCGCGCCTGCAGCTTCGGCGATGATACCGATGGCTGCCCCGCCAACGACACCATCCCCGGTACAGCTACCGGCGGTGTCAGCGGGACCATCGTAAGCGCTGCGATCTACCTGCCGCAGCAGAACGGGCTGCCCTACCAGGGCGGTGTCTGGGGCGGTTTGAACGGCACCAAAGTTAACGGGCCGATCGCAGACGCCTGGGTGGCCCTGTCTGACTTACAGAACGGCGACACCGCGATCTACGTGGGACAGGCCGATGCGGAAGGCAATTTCCTTATAGAAGGCGTTCCAGACGGCAATTACTTCTTCACCTGGTGGGACGGACCGCTCCACCACCTGCTCGATTGGACCCAAATCACCGTTTCCAACGGGGAAATTTACGACATGGGGGCACAGATGCTCACCGGTTGGTTCACCAGGATCGACGGCTATGTCTTTAATGACCTCAACAAGAACGGAAAGAAAGACCCCGGCGAGCCCGGCATCGCCAACTACCTGGTCGGCCTCCGCGACCGCGACAACAGCGAGATCGATCGCATGTCTGTGGCCGCCACCACCGACGGCAGCGGCTACTACGTTTTTGAAAGAGCTTACCCCATGGGATCCTGGATGGTTCTGGAAGCATACAATGACCGCTTCTATACCACCGGCATCACCTATCAGGTGGAAAACCAACCCCGGCCGACAACCATACTCGGCGACGGCGTCGATGTGGGTGTCCTGCCGATTCTAGGACAGTCCGGACGGCTCGATTGGGGTGTCCACGCCTACGAGTCCGAGACCAATGGCGGCATCGTCGGTTCGGTCTTTTACGAGACCACCCGCAACGAGTTTAACCAGCAGTACGAGGCCATAGAGCCGTGGTCTCCCGGCGTCCCCGGGCTGACCATGAATCTGTACGCCACCGTGCCCTGCCCAGCCAATGGAACTGTAGCCTGCGACCCCACCGGCATGGTCCGGATCAACGGTGACGGCTCCGTTACCAAAGGCGCCTTGCTGAATACCACCACCACCGAAGTGTGGCAGCAGCCTATAAACTGCACCGCCCGCGACGCCAACGGCAATCCGCTGCTCTCCCTGGCTGATGATCCCATAAACTTCGTTCACGACGTGCTGCCCCCGTCCACCGGCGGCTACCGCTGTTTGGAAGGCCCGTTGATGGGCACCCAATTCCAGAGCGGCTTTGCCAGCCTGGATGGCAACTGGGGCTTCACGGAAGGCTGCTTCGGTGTTGGCAACTACGCCACCGCAGAAGGCGAGTGCTTCAGCGGTGATCCCACCTCCCTCCCGGCAGGCGACTATCTGGTCGAGGTCGATCCCGGCACCGACGCGCTCGGCCGTCAAACATACAAGGTGGGCCGCGAAGAGGACGTCAATGTCTTCGGCGGCGACCAGTATGCTCCCGCCGTACCGCCGCCGGCTTGCGCTGGAGCGCTGCATACCGTGGATGTCGCCGGTATTGGGCCTGACGGCCCCGGCGCGGTGGACAACCCCAGCTTCGCTGCCGAGGGCGGCAGTCCCTTTGAAGGGATGCAGATGCCTTACTGCAACATCAAGCTGGTGACCCTCAACAGCGGCAAATCCATCGCCCCCACCTTCACCGTCTTCACCGATGTACCTATCCCCGGCAAGTGGAAAGGCTACATCATCAGCGATCTGGCCCTCTCCACGGACAAGAAGAGCCTCACCTTTGGCGAGAAGGCCGGCCTGGCTGACTCCCCCGTTGGCATCTATGACTTCAACAACCGGCTGATCACCACCATCACTTCCGACTACAACGGTACCTTCGAAGTGCTGCTGCCCTCGACCCACACGGTCAACTGCCCTTCCCCATCCGGTGTCTGCGCCAGCATGTACTATCTGATGGGCAACGATCCCGGGCAGCCAGGACAGCTCAATCCTAACTACAATCCACAGTACCGCACCATCGGCGCCAGCTTCGAGATCTGGACCGGGTTGATGCTGCCCTCCGACCTTGCCCCCACCCAAATGGTGAATGGGGTGATAGATCCCGCAACACAGCAATCGGCACCGGCCGACTGCAGCCTGCCGCCCACGGCCCCCCAGCTGTTCGCGGTATCACAGCCCTATGTGGATCTCACCGTCAGCGACGGCGCGTTCACCATTGAGGGCCAGGGCTTTGGCGACACGCCGGGCCAGGTCACCCTGGACGGCGCCCCGCAGGACATCGACTTCTGGAGTGATACGTCGATAGAGGTGTCGGTGCCGTCAGGCAGCACGAATCCCGCCGACTATGGGCCTAAGCAGCTGTTGATTACAAACGGCAGCGGGAACCAGACCGTCAACGGCCTGACCTTCCACCTCATGGCCGATGTTACCTTCCCCTCCACCCAGGTGCTGGACAACTTCAACCGGGGCAACGGCGCCCTGGGCGGCAACTGGGCAGGCGCCGGGCAAGGCACCTACCGCATCAACAACCAAAACGTGCAGGTGCGCGGCAGCGGCAGCACCTGGTGGAGCAGCACCCCCTTTGGCCCTGACCAGGAAGCCTACTTCACCTTCGCTCAAACTCCCGCGGCCGCGGCCAAACAGGGTCTCTTCCTCAAGATCCGCAGTAATGGCAATAATCCGAACCCGAATAACAGCCAATCCTCGCTGATCCAGGTAGTCTACGACTCTGCCGCCGGTGCGGTGGTGGTTAGCACCAAGGTGCCGGGCCAGAACCTGAACCAAACGGTAACCCAGGCTAGCTTCCCGGCCACCTTCGGTAACACCGACCAACTTGGGGCGCGCACCCGCGCCGACGGCACGGTTAAGGTCTACAAGAACGGCACGCTCATTGGTACGGTCAATGTGACCGATGGTCTCCAACCGTGGCCGGCAGACTTTGCTGCCGGCGGCGGCCTCATTGGCGTCTACTTCGACGGCACCACCAGTCAAAACCAGGCTCGCTTCGACAACTTTGGTGGTGGGGACGCCGGCCAGCCGTATTATGAGCCTTCGCTGTATGAAGTTGGCACTGGCCAGCCGTACAGCACCATCCAGAGCGCCATCGACGCCGCGGCTGCCAAGGCTGGCGATGACCTGGTCGTGGTCTATCCGGGCTCCACAGAGCTTTGGAACCCCAAAGGATACTATCTTGAAAACCTGGTAGTCACCCAGCCAGTCAAGCTCCAGGGCGTCGGCCCAGGCGGCGTACGCCCTGACGGTTCCATTGTCCTTGGTTCAGTGATTGACGGCCGTGGCGTAGCCGGCGACACCGCCTATGCCGATGAGTGGCGGGCCAAGGTGGCCGGCCTCGATTGGGACGGCAACCAGAACATCTATGAAGGGGCGGTAATCTACATCCTGGCCGAAATTGATGAATTTGGCCAAGAGTACGCGGCTGCCGTAGACGGCTTCACCATCACCGGCGGCGATCAGCAGGGATTCCCCAACAATCTGACGCCCATCCCAGGTCTGAAGGAAGCGATAGCGGTGCAAGGTGGCGGCATCTTCGCCAACGCCTATGCCAGCTACCTGCAGATCACCAATAACGTGATGGAAAGCAACGGCGGCGCCTACGCCGGGGCCATTCGGCTGGGTACGCCCCATCTGCCCGACGATCCGGCAACCGCGATCGACGAGAACGACAACCAGAACAACTTTGTTCGCATCGCCAACAACCGCATCCTGGCCAATGGCGGCACCAATCTGGCCGGCGCCATCGGGCTGTTCTCCGGCTCGGAAGGGTATGAGGTAGCTCACAACGATATCTGCGGCAACTTCTCGGCCGAGTACGGCGGCGGCATCAGCCACTACGGGCTCAGCCAGAACGGCTCCATCCACCACAACCGGCTCACCTTCAATCGCTCCTACGACGAAGGCGGCGGCATCATGATCGCCGGCGAACTGCCAGCCGATCCAGCCATCCTTTCCCCAGGGGCCGGTCCGGTAGATGTGTACGCCAACCTGATTCAGGCCAACCTGGCCAATGACGATGGCGGCGGGCTGCGTTTCCTGATGGCCGGGAACTTCCCCTACAACGTCTACAACAACATCATCGTCAACAATATCTCCACCCACGAAGGCGGCGGCGTCTCGTTGAACGATGCGCCCGACGTGCGCTTCTACAACAACACGGTGATGAAGAACATCACCACCGCTACCGCCGTCACCAGCAATGGCTTCCCAGCCCCGGCCGGCCTCTCCAGCTCTGGCAACAGCGCCCTGCTGCAGGCGAGCTTGCCTGCTGGTTCGCCCGTCTTCAGCAACCCGCTGCTGTTCAACAACATCTTCTGGGACAACCGGGCCGGCACCTGGACCGGCGGCGGCATCTCCGGTATCGGCCAGGCGGGCGATCCCGATCCCATCTTCAACTGGGATCTAGGGGTGATGCCCATGGGCTTCGGCTCCCTGGCGCCGACGAACTCGCTGCTGCAGACCAAGATGGGAACCATCGAGGACGTTTCCAATGTTTACGGCGATCCTATCGCGTATCCGGTCGATCCCGTTACCGGCACCACCCTGGATCCCAACGATCCCGACGTGGTCGACCCGTTCGACGTCAACGTGCAGGCCCTGCCCTGGCGGGGCAATGCCAACTTCGTCGATCCCTTGATGGTCGCGCAGGAGACCCGGGTCGACCTGCTGGGTGACTTCCACCTGAATGCCGGCTCGCCCGCCATCGACCTGGACCAATCTGGCATCAGCGCACCAGTTGATGATATCGATGGCGACTCCCGCCCGCAGAACGGCGGATGGGATGCTGGCGCCGACGAGGTCATGCCTAACTGATTTCCGCCGTAGAGGGGCGGGCAGTCCCGCCCCTCTACCCGGTAAATAGGAGAAATGTTATGAGTAAAAAAGCAAGAACTTCCCAGCTTAATCGGCGAGACTTTCTCAAAATGGGCGGCGGTGCTTTGGCCCTGGCTGCCGGCGCCAGCATGATGCCGACCGTCTTTAACAAAATGCTGAAACCCATGGGGATCCTTTCGGCCGCGCCCGGCGATCCGGATCTATACCTGGCCGGCACCGACGCCTGGATTTCGCTGCCCGGAAGCATACCCATCTATCATCCCGACCCTCTGGCGCCAGACGGCCTCACCACCTACATGTTTGGTTTCCGCAATGTTCTGGGCATGGACCAGGTGACCAAAGAGGCCCAGAAGGGAAAGGCCCAATACCCCTCACCCTTATTCTGGATTGACCAGTATGATGCATCCGGAAATCCCAATGAATTCCGGATGCAGCTGACCAATCTGGGCTTGTCTATGCGGCCGGACCTGATCGACGAACACACCGTCCACTTCCACGGCCTGCGCAACATCATCCCCTTCTTCGACGGTGAGCCCAACACCTCCCTGGCAGTGCCCATCGCCGGCGAATTCACCTATGCCTGGCGGGTTCGCGAGCCCGGTACCTACATGTATCACTGCCATGTGGAAGATGTAGAGCACGTCCATCTGGGCATGACCGGCATGGTCTTCGTCAAGCCTCTACAGAACGGCAATACGACGCTTTACCCCAGTGGAAAATATGCCTACAACTGCGGAGACGGCTCCACCGGCTATGACCGCGAATACTCTATGCTGCTGACCGAAATATGGGCCAGCGCCCATTGGGCCTTTGCCCACGTGCAGCTGCCTAACTGGGACGAGTATAAAGCCGACTTCTATCTGCTCAACGGCCGGGTCTATCCCGACACCATCGCCCCCGGCAGCTCTACTGATTTCAGCAGCCCGGTCAATGAAGCCGGCACCGGCGACATGGTAACCCCCGCCGACCCTAACGCACATCTGAAATACCAGCCCATCTCCTCGCTGGTGCGCTGCAACGCTGGCGAGAAAGTGCTGCTGCGCTTCGCCAACCTGGGCTTCACCAAACAGAACATGACCCTCAGCGGCATCAAGATGCGGATCGTAGGCAAAGATGCCACCTTACTCAAAGGACGGGCTGGCGAAGATCTCAGCTTCGACACCCACGGCATCTACATTGGCGTCGGTGAGAGTTACGACGCCATCTTTGAAGCGCCGGCCCACAGTACCGGCATCAGCGGGGATGCACCTGACAAATACCTGCTCTACAACCGCAATTACAGCCACAAGACCGGGTCCGACAACGGCGGGCAGATGACCGAGGTGCATGTGTACCCGGCTGGTACGCTCGATCCGCAGGCCGAGCCTAATTCTTAGGCCAATAGGAGTTGACTTTAAGGAGTTTAAAATGCGAACAATAAGTTCCAAGCGAATCTTGTGGGGTATGATCCTGATGCTGCTTCTGCTGACACTCCTGTCGGTCGTCATGCTGTCCGGCAGCCAGAGGGCCGCCGCCCAGACGCCAACGGGCGAAGGCATCGTTTGCACCAACGGCCCCAACTTTACCCTGAACACCCAAACCGGTTACATCGGCACCCCTGACGACAACGTGGTCTACATGTGGGGCTATTCAGCCGGCGCCGGCGGGTTCCAACACCCCAGCCCAGTGCTGTGCGTCAACGAAGGCGAGACGGTGACCATCATCCTGCACAACGACCTGCCCGAAGATGTCTCAATCATCTTCCCCGGCCAGGACGATGTGCTGGCCGACGGCGCCCCGGCCCAGCCCCAGGTTGACGGCCTGGGCAATCTGACCTCGCTGACCAACGTGGCCCCGGCCAACGGCGGCAGCGTCACCTACAGCTTTGTGGCCAACCATCCTGGCAGTTTCATCTATCAGAGCGGTACCCGTCCTGACAAACAGGTACGCATGGGCCTCTTCGGAGCCCTGATTGTCCGGCCACCTGTTGGACTGAATGGGGAAACCTATGCCAACAACCGGCTGGACAGCCAGTTCAACCCCGACACTGAGTTCCTGGTGCTGCTGTCAGAGATCGATCCCTACCTGAATCAGGCGGTTGAAAGAACGGTCCTCTACGGCCAGCCCTACAACTTCAACATGACCAACTACCATCCCCGCTACTGGCTGATCAACGGCCGCGGCTTCCCCGACAGCTTCGCCCCCAATGGCGCCTCCTGGCTGCCCACCCAGCCCTACGGCGCCCTGGCCCGCATCCAGCCGCATATCGAAGGACAACCCAAGTCGCTGACCCGCTATCTCAGCGTGGGCACCGTGGACCTGCCCATGCACCCCCACAGCAAGAGCGCCTTGATCATCGGCCGCGACGGCCGGGCCTACGAAGGGCCAAACGGGGAAGATCTCTCCTTCGAGAGCTTCTCAATCCCCATGGGCCCCGGCCAATCCTGGGACGGCCTCTTCAGCTGGTCTGACCCGGACAGCTACGAGGATCTCGATGAATATAGGGTCACGGTAGACATTCCCAGCCCGGTAGACGTCGGCTTTGGCCCTCTCTACAGCGGCAGCCCCTACCTGGGCCAGCAGGGCACTTTCCCGGTGGACTTCACCACCATGAACCAGTGCGGCGAATACTACGTAATCTCCCACGTCCATGCCCTGCACAAAATCACGTCCTGGGGCGCGCCCATGACCGGCCCGATTACCTTCCTGCGGATTGACCCGCCAGGAGGGTGCCCCCAATAAGGAGCTTTTGAAATTCGATATCTGATTTTCAGAAGAACCTAAATGGAGATATGAGATGAAACATACAAAACGATCTTATCTGAGAATGGGCGGTCTGCTCTTGGTGCTTCTCCTGGCTATTGGCGCGCTGGTCACCATGGCCGGCGCCGCGCCCACGGCCGCGCCAGCCCGGGCGCCGCTGTCCGCCCCGCAGGCGGCCATTAGCAATCCTGCCGCGATGTGTGATGACACTACGCTCGGCGCCCTCTCCTGCACCCTGTACGCCGTGACAGGAACCCTCACAATGCCTGACGGTGTCACGGTGGTCCCTATCTGGGGTTACAGCGAAGACGGCGCGGTCGGGTCCGCGCAGCTGCCCGGCCCGACCCTCATCGCCAATGAGGGCGATGCGGTCACCATCACCCTCATCAACAACCTGGCCCAGGATACGGCGCTGCTCTTCCCCGGGCAGTCGATGATCCCCGATTTAGGCGGGGTGCCCTCCCTGGGCAGTAAGGTCTATTCCTTCACCGCCGCCAACCCCGGCACCTACCTCTATGAAGCTGGCCTGCTGCCCGACGCCGCCCACCAGGTTGCGATGGGCATGTTTGGCGCGCTGGTAGTGCGGCCCACCCTGGCCCCCAATTTCGCTTACGATGGCTCAACCGGCTTCGACGACGAGGCCGTCCTGGTTCTCAGCGAAATTGACCCTGCGCTGAACGCCGATCCGGCCAACTTCGACATGCGCGATTTCTCGCCCCAGTACCGGCTGATCAACGGCGAAGCTTACCCGGACACCGATTCAATCCCAGCCGCGGCCGGGACTAAGATCCTGCTCCGTTATATCAACGCCGGCATCCAGCAGCACACCATGGGCGTGCTGGGCCTGGACCAGCAGCTGATCGCCCGCGACGCCAGCCTGCGGCCCTATCCGCAGATGGAGCTGGCCGAGTCCATCGGCCCCGGCCGTACCGCCGACGCCTTCGTCACCGTGCCAAATCCTGTCCCGGTCGGCGGCGCCAGCTACGCCATATACGACACCAGCCTGCTGCTGCACAACAACAACACAAGCTTTGGCGGCATGCTCACCTTCCTCACCGCCGCTGACTCTGGTTCGACGGAGACTGGCCCGACCACCACCTCAGTCTCACTAAATCCAGAAAGCTCTGATGGCTCCGCCCCTGTCGGCCTCTCGGCGACGATACCTGATGCAAACATGGCTCAATATCGCATCGACGACGGCGCTTTCATCCCGATGACGGCGGGCACTGGCCCAAGCGAATGGGTTGCCTCTATTGATGTATCCTCGATGTTGACTGGTGATTACCTGGTCTACGTCCGCGGGTCCGCCGATGGCGGCGTTAGCTGGGGCTCCTTCCACGTTGCCATCATGCATCTGGACAAGGACGGCCCTGTCACCCGCGGCATCACCCTCTTCCCCAACCCGAACGGCGGCGTTATGGACATGGATGTTAGCGCCACCGGTGATGACACCACCACCGGCAGAAGCGACATCATGGCCGCCGAATACTTCATCGACGCCATCGGGGATTCTGGAACCGGCACAGCCATGGAGGTCAATATAGTAGAACCGATCGCCAGCCTGGATGCCGTCATAGATGCCGCCGGTTTGAGCGAGGGGCTCCACACCGTCTACATCCACAGCATGGACAGCTTTAACCATTGGGGGGAGGGGGACAGCTTCGCGGAAGCGGCAATCGCCATTGACAAGACGGGTCCAACGACCAGCAATGTCGTTGTCTCACCGACGCCAAACGACGGCTCGACGCCCTATAACCCGTCCATCTTCGCCATCAGGG
>JAHEEY010000449.1 GCA_024640485.1 Chloroflexota bacterium
AAGATGACAGAGAGCATGAAGTGAGGGCCGAGGCCGCCGGCAGCAGCCACGATCCCTTCCGCCATCAAGGCGGCGGCGCCGCTGTTTTCCATGGCGATGCCTAAAGGCAGCATGCCGGCGATCAGAAACACCGCTTTCCATTCGATGAAGCGGTAGGCCTCTTCCATGTCCAGACAGCCGGTGACCACCATGAGAGCGGCGCCAATTACGGCTGCTACAGAAATGGGCAGCCATCCCAGCAGCACGGTCCCGATCACGGCAGCCATCAGCACGCCGGCCACGGGCGCCTTTTTCAAGTTCAGCTCCGCTTGAGCCTCCTCGCGCAGGACCAGAAAATCAGGCTCCTGTCCCAGCAGCTTGATCTTGTCGCGCGGGCCATACAGAAGGATGGCATCGCCCAATCGAAGGGCCATGTCGCCCAGGTTTGAGCGGTAGGGCCTGCCGCCGCGCCAGATGGCGAGCACATTGAGACCGTACCGTTCCCGAAAGTGCAGCTCGCGGATCGTTTTGTCGATCAGGGTGGTGAACGGCGAAAGCACTGCTTCCACCAGCGCTACCGGCCCATTGGTCAGCTCCGCAAGATCGACCGACGCGGGCTGCTTGACGGTCAGCGCCTGCAGTCCGCGGACTATCTCCAGGTCCCTGGGCACGCCAATGACAACCAGCAGATCGTCCGCCTGCAGTTTGAGGTCGGGATCTGGCACCGAAGCGTGTCCCTGGCGATCCAAGGTGAGGGCGGACAGGCCAAAGGTCTCCCCCAGGCGGCTCTCCGCCAGAGAGCTGTCCACCAGCACAGATCCGGGTGGGATCCGAACGACCAGCAGATGTTGGGGCAGTTGGACATCGTCCATCATGTCCCTGGTCAGTATCTTGAAATCGGGAAGATTGTGGACCAGCTGTATCATCTCCCGCTGGCCCTGAATGAGCAGCTGGTCATTATGGCGCAAGGTGATTTCGGTCAGGTCGTCGCGGCGAGTTGAGCTGCCGCGGCGTAGGGCCAAGACGTTGATGCCCAGCGCCCGGCGTAGGTCTAACTGAGCCAGGGTCTTCCCTTGATAGGGAGAACCGCTGTCCACTCTGAACTGGGCGATGGCTGTTGGCCCGGCAAGCAGCCGGTCGATAGCAGATTGACCCGGGACAATCTCTATATTTGGCCCCCGGCTGAGCTGTTCCAGGCGATCCAGACGACCCAGGACCAGCAGGCCGTCATTATCCTGGAGCATCGTCTCCGGCAGCGGCGCCAGCTGCTTTTGGCCATTGCGCATCACCGCCAGGATATTGAGCCCGAGGGCTCGGCCTATCCTGCTGTGGGCCAATGACTTGCCGGACAGCGCGCTGGCCTTGGGCAGCTGTACTTCAGCCAGGCGCTGATTAAGGCCGTAGAGCGCCTGCCCCTCAGAGCCATTCCGTTTCGAAGCAATCGAACTCATGGGGTCGCGCGTTGGCAGCAGATGCCGTCCAGCTAACACCATGAAGGCGGTACCGGCCAGCAGCAGCAGCAGGCCAGGCAGGGTGAAATCGAAGAAAGCAAGCGGGGTCAGGTTGGCTTTGCCCAGCGCCTGACTGATAATGATGTTAGGCGGGGTACCGATGAGGGTGAGCATTCCGCCCAGGAGCGCGCCGTAGACCAGGGGCAGGAGCAGTTTAGACGGGGGGCGGTGGGTCTGCCGGCTGATGTCCAGGACAACGGGCAGCAGCAGCGCTGTTACCCCGATGTTGTTCATGAAAGATGACATGATGCCGGCGGTAATCATGATCACCACGATCAACCGGGCTTCGCCGCTGCCGGCGAGCCTCAGTACGAACTTGCCAATGCGGTTGGCGATGCCAGTCCTGGACAGCCCGCCGCTCAAGATGAAAACGGCCCAAATGGTAATGACCGCTGGATTGCTGAACCCAGAGAGGGCCTGATCCGGGGAAACCAGTCCGGCGACAACCAAGCTGCCCAGCACTAACAAGGCAACGACGTCGACGCGAAGCTTTTCGGTGATAAAGAAATAGACGGCGGCTGTCAGGATGCTAAGAACCAGGAAGATATCAACTGTCATCGATAGGGCACCTTTGAGTCAGCGAAAAATATTCTTTCGGCAGCTAACAGTCAATGGCGAACGAGCGACTCGTCAGCAGCCTGGCGACTCCGCTCCTGGCACCATCGGGGATCAATACGCGGCAAGGACCACAGTTCAATACACTATATCATACACGAAAATTCAAGGAGACAGCGGCAATTAACTGGACTTGCGGCCGGCGCCGAAGGATGCATACGACGGCACCGGTCATTGGTTTGGCTTCAGGCAGGGCCGAGTGGCGGCTGGTACACCCTTGGCCCAGCGGCAGCGGACCAATGGTAAGCATGAATGCGCTGGCAGAAAAAAACGACCGCCTCGCTGAAGGGAAGACGGTCGTTTTCGTTTCTGCCGTTGACAGGACTGATTGATCAGGTCCAAATATTGTCGTAGGTGCCGCCGATCAGTTTTCCTTCTTGGAAACGGCTGGGGGCAAGGGAGGAGATATCGACCGTGGTTACTTCGCCGTCAATGATCAGCTCGGTCAGGCATCGGCCCACGGCAGGAGCGGTCTTGAAACCGGTACCGCTGTGTCCGCAGTTCAGGTAATAGCCGTCTGGCCCCGCGGCGCCGATAATCGGGTGCTGATCCGGAGTGATGCCATCATAGCCGCCGTGCGCGCTGTGCAAGCCGCCTTGCTCCATGATCGGCATTCGCTGGCAAATCCGGTCAACGGCGCGGTCAACAAAACCGGGCAGGGCGTGGTCCGACTCATCGTCCGGTGAGCCGCCCAACGGGTTGTTGTCTTCCAGGCCAACCAGGGTCAGCTCGCCTTCGGAGCGGAAATACATTTCATGGCGGAAATCAATGGTGGCTGGGTGGGACGGACCGGCCTGCCTGGGCCGCATGACAAACATGGTGTCATGCCGCCAGGTGTCATAGGGTAGTTCCAGGCCAACCATCTGGTTGAGTTTCTCTGCCCAGGCGCCAGCGCAGTTGACCACCACCGGGGCGTGGAACTCGCCTTGAGCGGTATCTACGCCGGTGATTCGGCCGCCATTGACCTTCACACCGCTGACCGTACAATCCTGTACCAGCCGGGCTCCCTGCTGCCGGGCCGCGTTCATCAGCGAGTTGGCGGTGTCACTGGGCATGGCATAGCCAGATTCCGGCTCATAAGCGGCAAATTCAAAATCGCCGGTATAGTAATGGGGGCAAAGGCGGGCGACATCATCTGATGAAATCAACCAGGTGGGGATGCCAATTGACTGCAGCATCTTTGTGTTTTGCTTTAAGGCGTCATAGTGTTTGTCGCCGACAATCTGCAAGAAACCGGTCCGGGTGAATCCAGAGTCTCCGCCAACCATTTCTTTCCAGTTGCGGAAATAGTCGAATGAGACCCACGCCAAGCGGGCGTCTACCTCGGTGTCGTAATGCATTCGCACCAGTCCGCTGGAACGTCCGGTGGCACCGGCGCCAACGAACTTCTTTTCCAGTACGATAGGCTTCATCCCCCGCTGGGCCAGGTGGAAAGCAAGGCTGGCGCCTTGAACGCCGCCGCCGATAATAATCGCGTCTGCTGTGTTATCCAAGATGTTCTACTCCCTCACTAAATTAAAGCTGCGGAAATGCTATCAGCTAATTGGAAGAAGCGCACCTATTCCAGCCCACTTTTTGGGGTGAAGTTTCCTTGAATCAGGCCGGTTGGGATGGCCATAGAAAAGCAAAAAGCAGCGCCGCGGCGCTGCTTTTCTTGTGATCAATGTTGCGTTGGGGCCTGGTCAGCCTGGCCCGGGGCACCCTGCCAATCGTTAGCTTAGGGGCATTACCGGGTGTACCTGGTGCCCATTGCTTTGCAGGAACAGTTTGACCCGGTTGATTCGACGCTGCAGGTAGGGCGAGAAATAGCCGGCGTAACGGTGCTGCAGATCTTCTCGCTGCCAGTCCTGGCCGGTG
>JAHEEY010000067.1 GCA_024640485.1 Chloroflexota bacterium
CCTCAGCCATCGCTTCAATGTCCACCATGCTTCCTGTCGGGCGGCTCACCGCCTGGATTTCCAGCCGTTTGTCCTGTATGATGATCGCTTTGCCGGTCAGGTTGGCCATCACATCTGTCATAGCCGCCAATCCTTGCCCTTCTCGCGACATTTCCGACAGCTTGCGATACAGCTGCATCCCCCGCTCTCTAGTCGCCGTCTGCCGGTCTACCAGCAGCGCCGCGATAGACCGGTGTACGTCGCGCACCGAGGTACCTTCGGGCGCAATCAAAATCGGCAGCTTCGCTTCCGAGGCGACCGCGGTCGCCTCGTCGGATACATCCTCGAATAGAAGCAGGCCAGACACATGGCTGTCTGCCAGCGTCATGATCTGTTTCCGGAAAACCGCCTCGGAAAGCTGGTGCTGTACAGTTGGCGGCATAACCGCCAGGTCGCCGTCCCTGGCTTGATCCGCAAGCTCTTCAGATGCGGTCAGCATGGTCACCCACTGAACCCGACGACGCTGGGCGCCGCCATCACCGCACAGGACCACCGTTTTCAGCGGCAGCGCCAGCCGGAGGATGTCGCCGATGTTGACCTCTTCTGGAGAAAGTTTGAAGCTGCTCATAAAGTCTCTTTTGCTAGCGCGTCTGAGTTTGATGATTGGATTGGCAATCGTACGATAAACGCGGTGCCTTCACCAACGCTGCTGGACACGTTTATCTCGCCGCCGTGCTGTTCAACAATGCGGTGACAGGTGGCCAGACCAAGGCCGGTACCTTTCCCTGGCTCTTTTGTGGTGTAGAAAGGCTCAAAGATATGCATTTTCTCAGCCTGAGACATCCCTTTACCGTTATCGCGAATGAGCACGTGCACGTATTCGCCATCATCCCCGAGACGGGTGGCGATTTCTATCAGCCGGCGCTTGTTCCGGACCTGGACGGCGTCACGGGCGTTCACCAGCAGGTTGAGCCAAACGCTTTTCATATGCTCTCGGCTGACGACCACCATGGGCAGCGAGTCGTCGAAGCTTCTGACCATTTCCACGTTTGCAGACTCAAGCTGATATTTCACTAAATCTAGCGCCTGCTGCAGGTTATCGTTGATATCGGTGGCGGCGAACATGTACTGTTCCTGCCGGGCGAAGTCAAGCAAGCCCCGCACCACTTTAGTGGCCCTATCACCCGCCCGGGCGATGAGGTCGACGGACTCGTAGCGGTCATCATCGGTGGGCATGGTCATCTTGATCAGCTCTGCGTTGGCATTGATGGCGGTCAGCGGGTTGTTGATTTCATGGGCCACCCCAGCCGCCAGCCGTCCAATGGCGGCCAATTTTCCCGCCTGAAGCAGTGAACTCTCCAGGCGCCTTTCCTCAGTGCGGTCCTGCCACAGCACCACCGCCCGCGCCGAGCTCGCCTGGGCGCTGGGTATGGCGTAGGCGCTGACATCCCACTCGCGGGGAAGATGATCGGCGCCGTTCCAGTTTACCGTCCAATGTTGTTCCGCTTTCTGGTTCAGGGTTGCGGCCGCGGCACAATGCTCACAGGGTGTCTCCCGCTGGTAGAAAGTGCGGTAACAGGTTTGGGACTCTGACGATGCCGGGATAATGTCCAGCTCATCATGTTTGCTCTTGTTGATCGAGATCAATTCCCAGTCGTCATTGATCGTATATATCGGATGAGGAATACCGTCAATCAACGCTTGCAGTGTGTTTCGGTTTTCCAACAGCTCCTGCTGACGCAGCCTGATCCGCTGGAACAGCCAGGCGTTCTCAATCGCCTCACTGACCGAGCTGGCCAACGAAGTAAAAATATTCAGCTCCACATCACTGAAGTCATCGTTTCTCTTGTTGAAGGCGCAGATCACTCCAACTGCCCGCCCGCGCACGATCAGCGGCGCCGCCATGCCCGAATTGACATCAAAATCCGCCGGCACATCGACGCCGTCCTGGAACCCGTAGTTGCCGTAGGGTTGATTGAGGATGCTGGCCTTCCTTAGCGTAAATACGTGGCCGGCAAACCCTTCTTCTACCCCCATTGGCGGCAAGTTTTCCTCGCCGGCGGAAACCCCTCCCATCTGCCGGCAGCGCAGCTCTCCACCTTCTAGCATCCTGATCAGCACCAGCTGGACATCAAAGACTGCGTCCACTCCTTCGGCGGCAATGGTGAGCACCTCCTGTGTTTCCAGAGATGCCGCCACCAATTGGCCCACCCGATTGAGCTCCGCCAGCTGCTGGCTCTGCCTCTGCAGCTGTTTTTCCAGCTTTTGCGTCCGCAGGATGGTCTGGACACGGGCCAGCAGTTCCCGGGCAGAGTACGGCTTAGTGATGTAATCATCAGCCCCGGCTGACAGCGCCTGCACCTTTTCACGGCTGCCGGCTGCCGCCGTGAGCAGCACCACCCGCATATACTTCAGCTGAGGATGGCGCCGGATCCAGCCCAGGACATCCAGGCCGGAAAGCACCGGCATCAGCATGTCCAACAGGACCAGGTCAATCTCAGTCCGGGTGTTGACGGTGGCGGTCAAGAAGTCGACCGCCTCCTGCCCGTTGCTCACCAGCGAAACGGTATACCCTTCTTTCTTGATCAAATAATCGGCCAATGCTTCCGCGATCAACGGCTCGTCATCCACAACCAGGATGTGAGGGTTCTTGCCAGACGCGCCGTTACCCGTTCTGGTTGAAACTGAAAAGTCACCGTTCGGTGCCGTTTGAAATGACTCTCGGTTAAGCATTAGCAATCCGATACCAGTCCAATGGATAGTAAATTAGGTTGGCTACTTCCCCTGCCCGTTGTCAGAAGCCGGCATTCCCGAGGTGAAGGTATACCCGTGTCCCTGTATGGTGCGAATGTAGATGGGCCGCCTGGGCACCGGTTCAATCTTCTCGCGCAGGTTCTTGATATGGGCCCTGACCAGCTCAGGGCTGCCGGTGTCTCGGGGGTAATCCCACACATCTTGAAGCAGCTGTTGGCTGTTGAACACTTGATCCGCATTGTTCATCAGATGGTACAGCAGATCAAATTGGACATTGGTCAGCAGGACCACCCCTTTGGGTGTATTCACCTTGAAGGAACGGCAGTCCAACGTCACCCGGCCCACTTTAATTTCGCTGGGCGATTCCGGTGCGACCTCCTGCGGCGCCGCCCGCCTCAAGATCGCCTTGACCCGCAGCTGCAGCTCTTCCATATTGAACGGCTTGCTCAAATAATCGTCGCCACCGGCGCGGAAACCTTCGATCTTGTCCTCATCTTTTGCTTTTGCGGTCAAGAAAAGAACCGGAAGGTGCTGCAGCAGTGGGTCCCCTTTGATCTGCCGGCAGACCTGATAGCCATCAGTCCCCGGCATCATGATATCGAGGATGAACAGATCCGGACGGTGACGCCTGGCCAGCTGCAGCCCTTCGGTACCGCTGCTGGCAGCCATCACCTGATGACCATACACCTTGAGAGAAAGCTGCAAGGTTCTTGAGACCAATTCATCATCATCAATGACTAGTACAATGGCCATAAATACTTCCTCTTGTCGTACAACTGAGTGGATATTATGTAGTATAACAGATTTTCGTCCACCTTCCAGCCAGCCAAAAACCAAAAAAATAGCGGAGAAAGGCGATGCCCATCTCCGCTACCTCGAACTCCGGTTATTCAGGCTATATCATCAGCCTCAGAGGTTCCTCCAACGCTGCTTTCAGCGCCTGCAGGAATTGGGCCGCTTCGGCCCCGTCAGTCACCCGGTGATCGGCGGAGATGGTCACCTTCATACGCATACCAACGGCGAGTTCGCCGTCGACCACCACCGGCACCTGCTTCGCGGACCCCACCGCCAAAATGGCGGCTTCAGGGGGATTGACGATGGCGATGAAATGGTCCACGTCAAACACGCCCAGATTGCTGACGGTGAACGTACCACCGGTGACATAGCTGGGATGAATCTTTCCCTCGCGGGCACGAGAGATCATCGCCCGATTGTCGGCGGCGATTTGGGCCAATGAAGAGCTGTCCGTGTTCTGCTGCACCACGGTAAGCAAGCCGCCCTCGACAGCCACGGCACTGCCTACATTGATCTGATTGTGCAGAAGCAGCTTATCGCCGGCGTAGCTGGCATTCAATTTCGGGAACTGCCGCAGCGCCAGAGCGGCCGCTTTGACAACCATGTCGTTCACGGTGACCTTGGCGTCCGCGGTAAGCAGCTCGTTGATCTGCTTCCGCAGGGCCAGCATTGGGGACACATCTATCTCCGTGGTGACATAGAAGTGAGGGACGGTACTCTTGCTTTCGGTCATCCGACGGCCAATCGCCTGGCGCAGCCTGCTGGCAGGCAGCTCGGTCGTTTCCGGGCCAGCAGGAACCGGTGTCGGGCTGAAAGGCATCGCCGCCGCCGCCGGCTGGTGTGCTTCCACATCCCCCTTCCGGATCCGCCCGCCAGGGCCGGTGCCGCTGACTTCATGCAGTGAGATACCTTTTTCTTCAGCCAGGCGGCGGGCAACCGGAGTCGCCTTCACATCACCGGGGAATTCTCCCTGGGCGATGGCAGGCGGCGCGGCTGCGGCAGTCGGCGCCGCTGCGGCAGGCGCATCAACAGCAGCTGCCTCGGCAGGCTTGCTGGCAGGTGCTGCCGAGCTGGCCTCGCTGATCAATGCTGAAATGTCTTCATCAGCTTCGCCGACAATCGCCAGCCGGGCGCCTATCGGGACCACCTCTCCGGCATCCGCCAGATAGTGGAGCATGATCCCAGCCACGTACGCTTCCAGCTCCAGCGTCGCTTTGTCCGATTCAATTTCAGCGATAACCTCACCCTTACTAACGGTATCACCAATCTGCTTCAGCCAATTGTTTAATACCCCTTCGCGCATATCAAACCCGAGTTTCGGCATGACAACATAATCAGCCATTACAAAATCTCCTTCACGGCAGCGATAACCCGATCCGCATTGATCAGGGCGGATTGCTCTAGCTGCTGCGAATAGGGCAGCGGGACTTCGAACTGGGCCACCCGCTTAATTGGGGCATCCATATAGTCGAACCCCTCTTCCTGCAAACGGGCCACCACTTCCGAACCGATGCCGTAACTGCGATGCCCTTCTTCCACCACCACTGCCTTGAAAGTCTTTTTGAATGATTCAAGCGCCGGGCCCATATCCAAGGGCCGCAGCGAGCGCAGATCGACCACTTCCGCCTCAATGCCTTCGTTGGCAAGCTGCTCGGCGGCAGACAGGGCCACCTGCAGCCCCTGGGCATAGGCGATGATGGTCACATCGGAACCAGTTCGCTTGATATCGGAGACGCCGATGGGCACCACATAATCACCCTCAGGTACTTCGCCTCGGATCTGGTACAGGGTGGCATGCTCGATGAACATGATTGGATCATCGGAGCGAATGGCGGCTTTCAACAGCCCTTTGGCATCATACGGCGTGGCCGGCGAGACCACTTTCAGGCCGGGGAAGTGGGCGAAGATAACGTCCGGGGTGTGGCTGTGAGTCGCGCCCAACTGCCGGCCGCCGCCGCCAGGAGCCCGGAACACCACCGGGCATTTCATCTGACCGCCGAACATGTAATGCACCTTGGCGGCATGATTGATAATGGCGTCAAAGGCCACAAAGGCGAAGTTGATGGTCATGAACTCCGCCACAGGTCGCAGCCCCGCCATGGCGGCACCGGCGGCAGCGCCGCCGATAGCCATTTCCGAAATCGGGGTATCTCGCACCCGTTCTGGGCCAAACTCATCGTAGAAGCCGCGGGTGACCGCGTAGGTTCCGCCCCAGACCCCTATTTCCTCACCCATGATGAAGACATCTGGGTCTCGGTGCATCTCTTCGCGCAGCGCATCGCTGATCGCTTGTCTCATTGTAATTCGTGCCATGTTAAGCCTCCACGTAAATGTGCGCGAACAGATCATCCGCAGATGGCAGCGGTGATTCTTCGGCAAACTTAACGGCCGCTTCTAGTTCTTGTTCCACGCTTTTGTCGATTTGTTCTAGCGTCGCCTTGTCGGCAAGCTTTTCGCTCAGCAGGTGTCTTTCCAGGATGCCGATGGGATCATCTTCTCGCCACTTCTCGACCTCTTCCGAGGAGCGGTATCGCAGCGGATCCCCCATGCTGTGCCCTTCAAAACGATAGGTAATCATTTCCAAGAACTGCGGGCCTTCGCCGGCTCGAATCGCCGCCAATGCTTTCTGGGTGGCTTCGTAGACCTTCATGACATTCATGCCGTCAACCTGGGATGCCGGCAGGCCGTACGCTTTAGCCTTGTCCACGATCGCGGTCACGGCCGAAGCCCGCGCCACGGCGGTACCCATGCCGTACTGGTTGTTCTCGCAGATGAACAGGACCGGCAGCTGCCAGGTCCCGGCCAAATTCAGCGATTCATGGAAGTAACCGATGTTGGTAGAGCCGTCACCAAAATAGCACAATGTTGCTGAATCAGTGTGTTTGTACTGCTCGGCCAGCGCCAGGCCGGTGGCCAGCGGCAGATGGCCGCCCACCACCGCGTACCCGCCCCAGAAACGGCGGTTCACATCTGCCAGATGCATGGAGCCGCCCTTGCCTTTACTGACCCCGGTCACCTTGCCGAACATTTCCGCCATGATCAGTTTTGGCTCAATGCCAACCACCAGCGCATGGGCATGATCGCGATAAGCCGTAATCACATGATCATTTTCTTGTCGGGCGGCGACACTTCCCACGGCAATCGCTTCCTGACCGATATACAGATGCAGAAAACCGCCGATCTTGCCCAATTGGTACATCTCGGAGCTCTTCTGCTCAAATCGGCGGATCATCACCAATTGGCGGTACCACTCCAGGTACATTTCATTACTCATGTAGTCCTCCTAGCAAGTAAGTTGCCTTGACTGACAAAGCGGTCGGGCAAGGCTGAGGGTTGATTGTTGTTAATTGATAGCGATTTGAATACCGCTGTTGTCCACCGGCAGCGTCCATGCCCGGCTCTCTAGCCCGTTGGCCGCGAATGCCGCTTGCGCCGCTTCGATGATCGCGTCATGCCCTTCGGTGGCAAAGGCCGCCAGGCTGGGACCGGCGCCGCTCAGAGTGACCGCCTTGGCGCCGGCAGCTCTAGCGGCCTCAAATGCCGCTGCCATGCCCGGAATCAGCGGCAGCCGGTATGACTGATGCAGCCGATCCTGCATGGCGAAGCCCAGCTTGTCAAAGTCGGGTTTGAGCAGAGCTGGTATCAACATCCCCATACGTCCGATGTTGAATACCGCGTCTGCCATCGGGATGTTCAGCGGAAGCGCCGCTCTGGCGGCAGCCGTTGGCAGGTCAAATTCAGGCAGGATAATCGCCACCGACATCGGCGGCATCAGCATATGCTCGACAAGTAGTTTACCGTCGACGCTGTTGGTAACAGTTAAACCGCCGAAAAGGGCTGGCGTTACGTTATCGGGATGATTTTCCTTGGCGACCGCCAGTTCCAGCATCTCTTCATCGGTGAGCGGAAAGCCTGCCAACGCGTTTGCCGCCGCGATACCACCCATGACCGCCGCGGCGCTGCTTCCCAGCCCGCTGCCGATTGGAATCAGGTTCTCCTGCTGGACGACCAGCCCCTCGGCCGCAAAGCCCACTCTCTCAAATACCGCCTGGGCAGCCTGTACCACCAGGTTGCTGCCGTCCCTGGGCAAGACATCCGACCCTTCACCATAGATCTCGACCGCCAGACCGCTGCCGTCCAATGCCATTCGCACGCGGTTATGCAGCCCAAGGGCCAGCCCCAGACAGTCAAAGCCTGGTCCCAAGTTTGCGGTTGTTGCTGGAACCGTGATGACAGCTACTTGCAACGGGTTCTCTATCCTTTGGCTGGTATACCGAGCACGAGCTTCCCCCACCGGGTTGGCCTCGCGGCAGTATGTCTGTACTTACTTGGTCAAAACGAGGTGCGATCCCTTGGCGAATTGGCCAGGGAAAGAAGGCAGCTCTTTTTGAAAAACGTGACGATGGCTAGCGCAGAAGTGGTCGAACTAGTGAGGAAGATGGCAGCCCTCTTTCAGCCACGGCGGTTGTCACAGCGATGCAGCGCAGCTTCGCCTTGATTGGCCACTGCACTATCTCATATTTTACGCTAAAATTAGAGGATAATCTATTTTTCTCATGAATATTATCAAAAAACCTTGGGACGCGATGCTCCCCCTCGCTGCCGGCTCATTTTGAAGGAGAGTCCAGCAGTCCATGGGCGCGCTGCTTCCATAATTACGTGAGGCGATCAACCCTTTGTCTTCCACCAGTCCGGCAGTTTCCGGTTTACCTGAGCCTTCGAACCAGCGGATCGCCATACGGCTGGCAGCCCCGGCGGAGCGCGCCGTCAAAGGGGGGCATCCCTGGGTATTCGCTGACGGCATCCAGCAGCAGAACCGCGCTGGCAGCGCCGGCGACATCGCCGTCATCTTTGATCGAAAGGGCAGGTTCCTGGCAGTCGGGCTGTACGATCCCGATTCGCCCATTCGAGTACGGGTGCTGCATCACGGTTCTCCCGCCAAGATTGACGGCCAATGGTTTGCTCATAGGCTGGCGGAGGCCGCTGAAAGACGGGCCTCCCTGGAAGCCGCCGGTACCAACGGCTACCGGCTGGTACACGGTGAAAATGACGGCTTCCCGGCGCTGATCGTCGACAAATACGGGTTGACCTACGTGATCAAGCTGTACAGCGCCGCCTGGCTTCCCCATCTCCGCAGCGTGCTGCAGGCGCTCACTGGACAGGAGCAGCCTGAACGCGTGGTGCTGCGTATCAGCCGAGGCATGAGCAGAGATCCCAGCCAGCTTTACGGGCTGTCAGACGGCATGGTTCTGCAGGGTCCGCCCCTGCAGGGACCGGTCCACTTCTTGGAAAACGGGCTGCGATTTGAGTCCGATGTCCTCCTGGGGCAGAAGACCGGCTTCTTCCTGGACCAGCGTGACAACCGCGCCGAGGTGGAAAAACTGGCCGCCGGCCGAAATGTCCTGAACGTATTCTCCTACACCGGCGGTTTCTCGCTGTATGCCGCCCGCGGCGGCGCCCTGGAAGTCACCAGCCTGGATGCCAGCAAACCGGCTCAGGCTGCCGCCCAGAGGAATTTCGCGTTGAATCAGGGCAATGCCGCCGTCGCCGCTGCCGTCCATCAGCTGCTCACCGGTGATGCTTTTGAGCTGATGAACCAGTTGGCCGAGGAGGGCGCCCGTTTCCAGATGGTAATTATCGATCCGCCGTCCTTTGCCAAAAAGAAATCGGAGATTGACCGCGCCATCGCTTCATACCGCCGGCTGGTCCGTCTGGGCATCGACCTCCTGCAGCGCGGCGGCACCCTGGTGATGGCTTCCTGCTCCAGCAGAGTGGACGCCGACACATTTTTCGACCTGATCCACACCGAAGCCCGAGCCTGCGGCCGCCCCATCCAGGAAATTAAGCGCACCAGCCACGCCCTGGACCATCCGATCACATTCCCGGAAGGCCGCTATTTGAAGTGTCTCTTCGGCCGCGTCCCTTGACCGGTTGGCAGTCGCCTTCCTTAGGACGCTGATGTGGACACAATTGTCCTGCAAGCCATCTTAGTTTCATGTAACTTCTCGGCTATTTTGATACAATCGCCGCTAAGAAACCGCACATAGGAAGATTATGACCACAAATAAACTTGTCCTGATTGACGGCCACGCGCTGGCCTATCGAATGTTTTTCGCGCTGCCCATCGCAGCCTTTACCACAAAGGAAGGGGAGCCCACCAACGCTACCTACGGCTTCACCCGGACGCTGATGGACCTGATTTTCGCCGCCAGCCCGCCGAAGTACCTGGCCGTGAGCTTTGACCTTGGCGCTACCTTTCGCGATGAGCTGTTCACCGAATACAAGGGCACAAGAGAGAAGATGCCCGACGAGCTGCGGCTGCAGATTGAGCGGATCAAAGAAGTGGTCAACACCCTCAACATCCCGATCCTGGAACTGGAAGGGTTTGAAGCAGACGACGTTCTGGGCACCGTGGCTAAACAGGCCAAGCAGTTCAAGGTGCCGGTCCACATCATCACCGGCGACCGCGACTTGCTGCAGCTGGTTGATGAGAATACCCGTGTGGAGCTGCCTTCCAGAGCTAACCGTCCGGCGGACATCTTCGGCCCGGCTGAAGTGACCGATTATTTCGGCGTCGAAGCCCATCAAGTGGTTGACTGGAAAGCATTAGTGGGCGATACCAGCGACAACATCCCCGGGGTCCGCGGCATTGGCCAGAAGACAGCCACCCGCCTGCTGCAGGAGTACGGCACCCTGGACAACATCTACCAAAACCTGGATGCCATCAAAGGGGCTATGGGCAAAAAGCTGGAAGCGGGGCGCGATGACGCCTACCTCAGCCAAAAGTTGGCCCGCATTGTGGTTGATGCCCCGATTACCCTGGAGCTGGCCAACTGCGTCACCCAGGACTTCGACCCCCAGGTCGCCTTTGAGCTTTTCCGGGTGCTGGAGTTCCGCTCGCTGGCGAATGTCTTGACTGAAAATCTGGACGATGGCGCCGTACTCTCTTCCGCAGGTGTGGAAGAGACCGACGCCCGCGCTGTGCGCACCCCGGCAGAACTCAAGGCGCTGGTCAAACTGCTCAACAGCGCCTCTATCATCAGTTTCGACGTGGAGACCACCGGTTTGGACAAGACCTCCTCCGAGCTGGTCGGTATCTGCTTGTCAGTGGCGTCACCGACCGCCTATTACATCCCGATCGCCCATTTATCTTCAGAAGCGCAAGCTTTGAAAGGGCAGATGTCGCTCTTTGCCGGGGCGCCCCATCTGGAAGAGGGCCAACTTCCCCTGCAGACGGTCCTGGATGCCATCCGCCCGGCGCTGACTGATCCCAAGATCCCCAAGATCGCCCACAACGCCAAGTTCGACTACTCAATCTTGCGCCGCTACGGGCTGGAAGTGGCCCCAGTGACCTTTGATACCATGATCGCCGAATGGTTGACCGACCCCGCCAGCAAGCATAAAGGGCTGAAAGATCTGGCCCGCCACCGGCTGGGTGTGGAGATGACCGAGATCAGGTCGCTCATCGGTAAAGGCAAGTCGGAAATCACCTTTGCCGAGGTACCGATAGAGGACGCTGTCCCCTACGGCGCTGCCGACGCCGACATCACCCTGCGGCTGGCAGAGCCCTTGGCCAGCGAGATCCGCGAAAAAGGGTTGGAGCAGGTGCTGGCGCTGGAAATGCCCCTGATTCCGATTCTGGCGGAGATGGAGCAGACCGGCGTGGCGATTGACGCTGCATTCTTTAAGCGCACCGGCCAGGATCTGGAACTCCGCATTGCCTCCCTGGAAGACCAGATCAATGAGATTGCCGGCGAGGTATTCAACATCAACTCCACCCAGCAGTTGAGCGACGTGCTGTTCACCAAGTTAAAGCTGCCCCATGAAGGGCTGAAAAAGACCAAGAGCGGCCACTTTTCCACTGCCGCGTCGGTACTTGAGGGGCTTAAGGCTGCCGACAAGAGCGGCATCATCGCCGCCATCACCGAGTACAGGGAAATCGTCAAGCTGAAGAACACCTATGTCGATGCCTTGCCCAAACTGGTCAGTGAGGAAGATGGGCGTCTGCACACCAGCTTCAACCAGACCGGCGCCGTCACCGGCCGAATCGCCAGCAGCAAACCGAATCTGCAGAACATCCCCATACGCAGCGAAGTGGGACAGCAGATCCGCCGCGGCTTCGTCACCCAGCCAGGCTGGCTTTTCCTGGCAGCCGACTATTCTCAGGTCGAGCTGAGGGTCCTGGCCCATATCAGCCAGGACGCGGCCCTGCTGGAAGCGTTCCGGCAGGACCAGGACATTCATTCCGCCACCGCCGCCGCCGTTTACGGCATCCCATCGGCGGAAGTCAGCTACAACCAGCGGCGCTTTGCCAAGGCGGTCAATTTCGGCCTGATCTACGGCATGGGCGCTTTCCGCCTGGCCCGTGACTCCGAGCTCACTCTGGCGGAAGCGGAAAACTACATCAAGGAATACTTCGCCCGATTCCCTGGCATCCGCAAATATCTGGACGAGACCAAACAGAAAGCCAAGAGCGACGGCTATGTGGAAACGCTGTTCGGCCGCCGCCGCTATTTCCCCATCTTCCAGCTGCAGGCTACCGGCGGCAATCTTCAGGCCCGGCTGCGGGCGGAGCGCGAAGCGGTCAACCACCCGATTCAAGGAACCGCTGCCGATATCATTAAGGTGGCCATGCTCCGGCTGCACCAGGCGCTGGCCCCGAACTACCGGGCGCGGCTGATTCTGCAGGTGCACGACGAGCTCATCCTGGAGGTGCCGGAAGAAGAACTGGAAGAGGTCACCGCTTTGATGATCGAGATCATGAGCGGCGCTTTTAAGCTGGATGTGCCCTTGAAGGTCGATGCCAGCAGCGGTACCAACTGGCTTGAGCTAAAAGGATAGGCTGCGGTGGAACCACGAATCACAACGCTACACCCCCATGGCAAGCGGGGCGTCAATATAAACGGGGACAAATATCACCTGGTCCGCTTTCAAATACGCCTGGCCCTGGAGGAGTTTGGGGATATGACCTTGAGCGCGTTGACCCAGGCGGTCCAGGCGCATCTGGAAGGCAGATTCGACGGCTCTATTCCCTGGTACGTCATTTGGGTGAGGCTTGATCTGGAGGCGCGCGGCGAAATCGTGCCAGTTGCCGGCGGTCCGCCGCGGCGCTATCGCCTTAATGGCTCCTATACGAGTTTCTCAGCGGCGTGACCGCGGCTGCCCCCACTCCTCGTCTATGACCTTCCCACCAGCAGCTGGCAGGAAAGTACTGGCAAACAGTACCAGGAGTATGAGTATGGTCATTGCTTCCATCGGATGATCCTTTTAGCCTGACTCGCTTGGCCTGATGATAGTGTAAGTGAAAACCGCTCCAGCTTTAGCAAACTCCCTTTCACAATCATAGTAAACTGGATTACAGATCGATATGACACAGACGCTTTCACGGTACAAAGGATCGCTGTTGGGACTGGCGGCGGCAGATGCCGTCGGCACCTCACTGGAATTCAAACCCCCGGGCTCCTTTTCGCCCATAGATGATATGATCGGCGGCGGCCCGTTCCGGCTGAACCCTGGCGAATGGACCGACGATACCTCCATGGCCCTGTGCCTGGCCGCCAGCCTGGTGGAAACAGGCCGCTTTGACCTCAAAGATCAGATAGAGCGGTACCAGCGCTGGTACCGGGACGGCTATATGAGCAGCAACGGCCGCTGCTTTGACATTGGCAATACGGTCAGTTCCGCGCTGCGCCGCTACGAACTTGACGGCAATCCGGCGGCCGGCTCGACCTCTGTCTACTCGGCCGGCAACGGTTCGATCATGCGGCTGTCACCGGTGCCGATGTTCTTCGGAATGGATGCTGACAAGGCGGTGGCTTTTTCCGCCCGCAGTTCGGTCTCGACCCACGGCGCGCCGACAGCGGTCGACGCCTGCCGCTACTTCGGCGGCTTGATATTCGCCGCCCTGAACGGCATAGACAAAGAGACTTTGCTGCAGCCATATTACACGCCGTTGTCAGCCGGCTGGCAGCCGGGAATGATGGCGCCAGAGATCGAGGAAATCGCTGCCGGCTCCTTCAAGCATCGGCAGCCGCCGGAAATCAAGGGCAGCGGCTATGTGGTCAAATCTCTGGAAGCGGCGCTTTGGGCCTTCAATGCCAGCAGCAGCTTTCGCGAAGGATGCCTGCTGGCTGCCAATCTGGGGGATGACGCCGACACCACCGCCGCCGTCTACGGCCAACTGGCAGGTGCCTATTATGGTGTCGAAGGAATTCCCACGGAGTGGCTGCATAAGTTGGCCCGGCGGGATGAGATCGAGCGGCTGGCAGCCCAGCTGTACCACCACCGGCAGGCAGATGGTTCCATTTAGTTGAGAACTGAGCAAGGGGCTGCGGCAGCCTGAAGTCCGCGCGGACAGGCGCCCAATCAACGCTGTGAGTCTGGTGAATACGAACTTAGCGGCGTCCCCAACCAGCTGCTTTCGCTGGATACCTCAGCGAATTTCCGGCCGTTGTTGGGATACCTGATAAAGCGCCGCATAGCGGCCGATGAGAGCCGGCGAATTTACCCGAATTTGCTGGTCGGCGGCGGCCGAAATGTACTACAATGTCTTTC
>JAHEEY010000450.1 GCA_024640485.1 Chloroflexota bacterium
TTTAGAAAAGTTTTGCTTGCAGCAGTTTTAGTCTTGGTCGCAGTGCTGATGGTCGCCTGCGGCGGCGGGAATGAGACAATTTCCCTGGTAGAGAATCCCTGGCCGGCGTCGGAGCTCAATGCGGCAGTCGCCAAAATCATCATCGAAAAAGAGCTGGGTAATTCGGTTGAGATCGTCGCCCTGGATGAGAACGCTCAGTGGGATGCCCTGGCCGGCGGCGACGTTGATGCCAACCTGGAAGTATGGCCTTCCGGCCACGGCGAGCGTATCGCTGAATACATCGATGAATTGGGCACCGTGGAGAACGGTGGCGAGTTGGGCCCGGTCGGTGAGATCGGCTGGTTCGTCCCCAAATACGTGGTGGATGCCAACCCCGCCCTGGCTTCTTGGGAAGGGTACAAGGATGCTGCCGCTGATTTCGCCACCGCTGAGACCGGCGATCTAGGCCGTTTCCTTGGCGCTGATCCCAGCTGGGTCCAGTACGATGAAGCGATCATCGCAAACCTGGGACTCCCATTCCAGGTCGTTTGGACCGGATCAGAGGACGCCCTGCTGGCTGAAGTCTCATCTGCCTACAGCCGCCAGGAACCGGTGTTGTTCTACTTCTACACCCCCCATGCTATCTTCAGCCAATTTGATCTGGTGCAGGTGGAGCTGCCTGCTTACAGCGACGCATGCTATGCCGACCCGGCAATGGTGGACTGCGCTTATCCCCCAGACAAATTGATGAAGATCTTCAGTGCCGATCTGAAGGACAAGGATGGCGACGTGCATGCCTTCCTGTCCGAAATGAACTACGGCAGTGACGCCCAGATCGAAATGCTGGGTATGCTGGCCGACGGTAAGAGTGTCGACGAAGCCGCTCAAGCGTGGGTCGATGCCCATGAAGATGTTTGGAGCGCCTGGCTGCCCTAACCGCCCCATTTCATCGACTTGAAATACGAAACAGCCCCTTCCATCCGGATGGGGCTGTTTTTTTGTGCTGATCAGGGGAGATGTTTGACCATCCGCAGGGTATTCAGCCCGCCCTGGGAGCGGTAGCTGATTTCATCCATAGATTGATACATCAAATAGATGCCCAATCCGCCCTCTTTGTCCGAGGCCAGCAGCGCTTCAGGATCGGGCTCCGGCGGCTCTACCGGCGGAAAGTGATGGCCCCGGTCGCTGATTTCTACTACCATCTGGTCTGGGCTGAGCTCCAAGAGAAGCCCTATCGGCGCCGGAGGCAATCCGCTGTAGCCGTGCTCAATGATGTTGGCGCATGCTTCATCGGCAGCCAGTATGATCTGGTAGATAATCTGGGGGTTGATGTCCCCCGCCTGGCAGCGCTCCTCGATCACGGCGCGCATTTGGGCCAGCGAGGTCATAACCGGGGCGAATTCCAACCGCTGCTTTTCTGCCATCAATGTCCTTTTGGTACAATGAGTCGCCCCCAGAATAGCTGGCGGCACTGGATGGTGGGGCGCCTGGGATGCGACCAATTCCATTTTATCCCGGCTGGGAATAACCTCCAACCGATGCCGTTGTCAGCGAAGGCGCCCGCCGCCGGCGCTCCTCCTCAGCCTTAAGATTTGACCTTGAGGGGGCGGCATACTATAGTCAATTCTCATCGAACCGGTTCATTCAAAAGTAGAGGATGTCACCATGATCAAAATAGTCACCGACAGCACCTGCGATCTCTCGCCATCGATTATCGACGCGTTGGGGATCACCGTCCAGCCGCTCCACATCCAGGTCGGCGATGACAGCTATCTGGACGGCGTCGACATCAGCCGGGAGCAGTTTTACCAGCGGCTGCCCACATTCCACACCCATCCCACCACCGCCGCGCCCGGCATTGGCGTGTTTGGACAGGCGTACCAGCAGTGCGCCGACGCTGGCGCCTCCGAAATCTTGTCTATCCACATTTCGGAAAGCTTGAGCGCCACCGTCTCTGTGGCCCGGCTGGCCGCCGCCGAGAAGACCGCCGTCCCGGTGACTGTGCTGGACTCCGGGCAGCTCTCCATGGGGATGGGATTCATGGTGCAGCGGGCCGCCCAGGCAGCCGCCGAAGGGTGCGGTATGGAGGAAATCCTACGGCTGCTGGCGGACCAGGGCCGGCGGACCCACGTGTACGCGGTCATCGATACCCTGGAATACCTGCGCCGCAGCGGCCGGATGAACCGGGTAGTCGCCGGCATCGGCGGCGTCCTGCGGCTGAAGCCAATCCTGAAGATGAACCAGGGGATCGCCACCTCGGAGCGGGTCCGGACTCGCGGTCGGGCGGAGGAGCGGCTGATGGGGCTGCTTCACGCTCTGGGGCCCATTGAGCAGGCGGCGGCGGTCCATGCCCATGCCCCCGATCGGGCGGCGGAAATGACCCGGCTGGCCGGCAGAATGCTGCCGCCGGGAGATATCCCTTCTGTGGAGATCACCCCGGTGTTGGGTGCCCATCTTGGGACAGACGCGGTCGGTTTCGCTGTGGTCACCAAAGCATAACCCCGGACCCAGATCCAGCCGGAAAACTCAATTTGGCATCCTGTGGTGCCAGGGCTATGATTGGCCTTTGCTGGCCAATGTCCAGCAGTGAAGACCGCCAGCTGGAGGGTAACATGTTTGATTCCCAGACCCGAGAACTGCTGAGTCAGCCACTGATCGTTCGGGTGACCACAATCCGCCCTGACGGCTATCCCCACACGGTGCCGGTATGGTTCAAGTTGGAAGGGGAGCAGCTGCTGCTCTTCACCGGCGCCAACGCCCAAAAGGCGGTCAATGCCCGGCTCAATCCCAAGGGAGCCATCGCTTTTGGCGGCGATCCCGTGGGCACCCCCGCCTTTTTGATCGAAGGGGATTTCTCTGTCGAACCGGACGCCGATCACCACATCACCGCCCGCATCACCCATCACTACGAGCCGCCTGACAAGGCCAATGCGTGGCTGGAATCCTGGGAAGGTTCCGATCATGTGATCCTGCGCCTGACCCCCCGGCGGATTATCAAGCTGGTATAGCGCAGACTGATCTCATTATCGCGAGAGCCGCAATGGACCCACAAACATCATCGAATCAAGTTGAATCCAGTTGGAAAAAGCTGCGCCGGCTGCCCCGCAACATCTGGATTGTTACCGCCACCTCCTTTCTGACCGACATCTCTTCGGAGATGATCATCCATTTGATCCCCCTCTTTCTGGCCAATGTCCTGGGCGTCCGCACCGTCACCATCGGCCTCATCGAAGGGGTGGCGGAGACCACTGCCAGCCTGCTGAAAGTGTGGTCCGGTCGCTTCTCCGACTGGCTGGGGCAGCGCAAATGGCTGACCGTCTCCGGCTACGGTCTGTCGGCGGTGGCCAAGCCGTTTCTTCTGCTGGCTACCAGCTGGCCTGGGGTCTTGGCGGTCCGCTTTTTCGAGCGCATGGGGAAGGGGATCCGCACCGCCCCCCGCGACGCGCTGGTCGCTGACAGCATTACCCCTGACAAGCGAGGCCTGGCCTTCGGGCTGCACCGTGCAGGGGATACTGCCGGCGCCGCTTTGGGGCTTCTGATCGCCCTGGCAGTCGTTTGGTGGCTGCAGGGCCGCGACCTCACCCTGGCGGACAGCACCTTTCACACCCTGGTCTGGATGAGCGCCATACCGGCATTTCTGGCGGTGTTTGTGCTGGCAGCAGGCGTACGCGAGCCAGCCGCCGCCCCCGGCAAGAGCAAGCAGCCGCGGTTGAAAGTCGATCTGCCGCCCCGATTCAAGCGGTTCCTGCTGATCATCGTGCTGTTCACCCTGGGCAACTCGTCCGATGCGTTTCTAGTGCTCCGCGCTCAGGAGCGGGGCCTCAGCATCCTGGGCGTCATGGGAATGCTGGTAGCTTTCAATGTGATTTACGCGGCTGTATCGGGCCCGGCAGGATCGCTCTCAGACAAGGTGGGCCGCCGCCGCTTCCTGATCGTCGGCTGGCTGCTTTATGCCCTTATATATCTGGG
>JAHEEY010000451.1 GCA_024640485.1 Chloroflexota bacterium
AGGACAGCCTGTTGGGCCAGGACCTGTCGCCGCTGGTCTCCCCCCTGCTGCTGGGGCTGCTCCTGCTGATGCTGTTCAACCTGCCGGCATTCTTCCTGGAATACCGCCGGCTGCACTTCATTGGGCTCATGTTCGCCCTGCCGATTCCTGCCGGCGCCCTGCTGCGGCAGTTCTATGACATCGATCCCGGCATCTACGCCTTCGCCATCGCGTCTGCCGCGGTCATCGCCGTCGGCCTGGTCGCCCTGGCCCGTTTCCTGCAGCGGTACCCGCTGCCCGAAAAGAATATGGGAGGGCACCCAAATGCTGCCAACTGAGAATGGGCCCACCGGCCTGACCCCGGCTGAGGTAGACCGCATAATCCACGAGCCGGCCCGGCTGACTTTGATGGCGCTGCTGTTTGTCATCCAAAGCGCTGACTTCACCTTCTTGATGGCCCAGACCGGCCTCTCGTGGGGAAACCTCTCCTCCCACATGAGCAAACTGGAAGCTGCCGGCTACATCGAGGTGGAGAAGGAGTTCGTCGAACGCAGACCGCGCACCATGCTCAAGTTGACCACGGCAGGCCAGGAAGCGTTCCGCAGCTACCGTACCATGATCAAAGGAGTGCTGGACCAGCTGCCCGATTAGCTTCCCGCAGGTAGCAAGACGTAGCGTTCCGAAGATGCCTAAACTGGTTTACCAAACCGGCGCTTCGGAACGCTTTGCGTTCCCGGATGCATCTCACGATCCATCGGACAGCCGCCCCCGATCAGCGAACCGGTTGTAAAAGTTGCCGCTGGCTAGTAAACTCTCCCATACCTTTATTTACCGTCGCTATTGGACCCAGTTACACGCCTATGAGCTACTCGCAGCGGATCGCCGATCAACTCAAAATCAACCCCCGTCAAATCAATGCCGCCGTGGAGCTGCTCGACGCCGGCAACACCATCCCCTTCATCTCCCGCTATCGCAAAGAAGTCACCGGCAGCCTCGATGAAGAGCAGCTGCGCCAGGTCAGCGATTCGCTGGCCAAACTGCGTGCCCTGGACGACCGCCGCGACAGCATCAAGAAGATCATCGTCGAGCAAGAGCAGATGACCCCGGCGCTGGCCAAACTGCTGGACGCCGCCGCCACCCTCACCGAGCTGGAGGATCTGTACCAGCCGTTCAAGCGGAAGCGCACCACTCGCGCCGGCGTGGCCCGCGCCAAAGGGCTGGAGCCGCTGGCGATGCTGATCATCAAACAGTCCCGCGACCGCAAGAGCATCACCGACATCGCCAAACAGTTCATCAATAAGGACGTGCCCACCGCCACCGACGCCCTGGACGGCGCCCGCGACATCGTTGCCGAGCTGATCAGCGAGAACCCCCAGGTCCGCCAGCGCACCCGGGAAAAGGCGATGCGCTACGGTTATTTGTGCGCCAAACTGGCCAAGAACGCCGAAGACCCCCGCGACGTTTACAAGCTGTACTATGATTTTGAGTATCAGGTCGACCGGGTTCGCCCCCATCAACTGCTGGCCATCAACCGGGGCGAGTCTGAGAAAGTGCTCAGCGTCAAGGTCGATCTCGCCGAAAGGGATTGGCTCATCCCCATGCGCACCGTCTTCCGTCCCGATTACCAGGCCTCCCCCTGGGCAGAACAGCTCTCGTTGGCCATGCAGGACGCCGCCAGCCGCCTGCTGCTGCCCGCCATCGAGCGGGATGTCCGCCGGGCCCTCACCGAGATGGCTGAGTCCCACGCCATCTCCGTCTTCGCCAGCAACCTGCGGGCTCTGCTCAGCCAGCCGCCGCTGGTCGGCCACGTCGCCCTGGCCATCGATCCTGGTTTCCGCACCGGCTGCAAAGTCGCCGTGGTCGACAGCACCGGCAAATCGCTGGAGACCGCCACCATCTACCCCCACGCCCCCCAGAAACGATGGAATGAGGCGGTCAAGCTGCTCTCCACCCTGATCACCCGCCACCAGGTCACCTTGATCGCCGTGGGCAACGGCACCGCCTCCCGCGAGACCGAACAGCTGGCTGCCGAGCTGGCCCAGAAGTTCCGCCGGGTCAATTATTTGATCGTCAATGAGGCCGGCGCCTCGGTCTACAGCGCCAGCCCCCTGGCCCGGGCGGAACTCCCCGACATGGATGTCACCCTCCGCGGCGCCGTCTCCATCGGCCGCCGCGCCCAGGACCCCCTGGCGGAGCTGGTCAAAATCGATCCCAAGTCCATCGGGGTCGGCCTCTACCAGCACGACGTCAATCAGAAGCAGCTCTCTGAAGGGTTGACCGGCGTGGTGGAAAGCGTGGTCAACCAGGTGGGCGTGGATGTCAACACCGCCTCCCCCGCCCTGCTCACCTTCGTCTCCGGCATCGGCCCCAAGCTGGCCGAAGGCATCGTCGCCCACCGGGATGAGCAAGGGCGTTTCCCGGATCGGGCCTCTCTTAAAGCGGTCCGCGGCCTGGGAAACAAAGCGTTCGAGCAGTCTGCCGGCTTCCTGCGGGTCAACGGGGGCACAAACCCTCTGGACGCCAGCGCCATTCACCCGGAGAGCTACAAGGTCGCCACCACCGTCCT
Organism: Chloroflexota bacterium; assembly: GCA_024640485.1. GTDB lineage: Bacteria > Chloroflexota > Anaerolineae > Promineifilales > Promineifilaceae > JAHEEY01. The sequence goes on from JAHEEY010000451.1 coordinate 2,546, forward strand.
GAAACTGGCCAAAATCGCCCCCAGCGCCGCCCCGGAAGCCACCGAAGCGGCTCTGGCCCAGCTGACCGCCAAAATCCCCCTGGAAAAACTGGCTGAAACCGCGGCTGCCGGCCTGCCCACGCTGGTCGACATCCTGGAGCAGTTGGCTCGTCCCGGCAGGGACCCCCGAGCGGATCTGCCGGCGCCCATTCTGCGCAGCGACGTCCTCTCAATGGATGACTTGAAGCAGGGGATGCGCCTCAAAGGGACGGTGCGCAACGTGGTTGATTTCGGCAGCTTCGTCGACATCGGCGTCAAGCAGGACGGCCTGCTGCACCGCAGCCAGCTGCCCCGAAATGTCCGCCTGCAGGTAGGCGACATCATCGAAGTGGAAATTCTCTCAATCGAACAGGAGCGGGGGCGCATCGCCCTGGGTTGGACCTGACCTTCGGCCCAGTTCGCCAGCCCTGCTCCCAATGGCCAGACACATTTCAATTAACCGGCATCACATTTAGGACGACCCGCTATGAAAAGGCAGACCCGTCACTCACCGATACCGTTCACCAGGCTGCTGACTGACATTCGCGCCGCCGACATCGACTCCGTCGGCGGTAAAGGGGCCAACCTGGGCGAACTTGCCGCTGCCGGCTTCCCGGTGCCCCCGGCCTTCTGCGTCACCACCTCCGCCTTCCGCATGTTCATGTACGACAGCCCCCGGGTAGAGGAGATCTACAGCGTCCTGGCCAAACTGCCCGCCGATGACCTGGCCAAGGCGCAGGAAGTGGGGGGCTGGGTCCGCCGCAACCTCTCCCGCCTGCCCATCCCCGAAGAAGTGCAGGAATCGATTCACGCCAGCTGGTCTGCCCTGGGCAAGGAGGCCGCCTACGCCGTCCGCTCCAGCGCCACCGCCGAGGATCTGCCCACCGCCTCCTTCGCCGGGCAGCAGGACACCTTCCTCAATGTCCAGGGAGAAGCGCCGCTGTTGGCCGCTATCAAGGCGTGCTGGATTTCCCTGTTCACCGATCGGGCCATCCTCTACCGCGCCCGCAGCGGCTTCAGCCATCAAGATGTCTCCCTTTCGGTGGTGGTACAGCAGATGGTGGTGCCCGAAAACGCCGGCATCCTCTTCACCGCCGATCCGGTCACAGGCAGGCGGCATGTCAGCACTATCGACGCCAGCTACGGCCTGGGCGAAGCGCTGGTTGCCGGCATGGTGTCCGCCGATCTGTACAAGGTCGACACCCGCCTGCAGGAGATCATCGAGCGCAAAATCGGCCAGAAACAGGTGGCCGTTCGTCCCAGAGAAGGGGGCGGCGTCTACCAGGAGCTGATCCCCACTGCCGAAGGGTCACTGCCCTCCCTGGAAGACAGCCAGGTGTTGGCCTTGGCGGAGGTCGGCAGCCGTATTGAAGCCCATTTTCA
>JAHEEY010000452.1 GCA_024640485.1 Chloroflexota bacterium
GGGACATCAAGCAGGGTCCGGCCGGGCTGCCAGCGATTCAACAGTCTGGTGAGTGCGGTTACCTGGAGGGTGGCACTGCATTGAGTGATGAGTTCTGGTTCGTCAGCAGCAGTCTCAACGGCAGCAACGGAGAAGGAGCGCTGAGCATCCTGGCAGGAGACCCATCCGAAGATGATCCCACACCTGTCCCCATCCAGCTGCGCTTCACCACCAAAGCCAGCGCCTTCCCGGCACTGGACGATGGTCAGGCACGGTCAGCCTCCGGATTCGCCGGCAATTACAGCGAGATTCTGGCTACCGGTCAGCTGAGCAGCGCCGTCTTTGTTTTCGATATTGAGAACCCGGGCGAGCTGCCCAATTGGCACCCCGCCTTCGTGTGGCAGAGCCAGATCAGCAGCGACAAAGGCGCCTACGAAGCGTTCATGTTCTACAAGATTATCAACTGCGGCACCGACGCCGGTTTGGGCGGGATGGAAAGCTTCTTCTCCACCAGCGCCGAATACCTGATGGCATTCTCCAACGAGGAACCCGGTGAGACAGCCGGCAACATCATCCTGCCCGCTTTGGAAGGTGAAAGGACCCAAATCTTGCTTTTTGCCACGACTGTCTCCAGCGCCGGCAGTATTCTCGACAGCGCTGACAATCTTTACGCGTCTGGTATCGCCAGGATGCAGATTGATTTGCAGCTCTATTTCGTACAGGAAAAGACCGGCGAATAGACGGCCTCGTCCTTTTTGGCCCGACACAATTAGCAGCAATCCAGCAGTGGGCGTAAAATGGCGCCCTGCTGGATTGCTGTTTTCTGATCCTGAGAAGCCCCGCCTGACTGCGGGTCCAAGTCCCTGGGTGTCGAACACCAATCAGGCAGGCCTTGGTACAACTGCAGACTGGTATGAAGCGCCTAACATCATGATTCACATCGCAGCGACAGCAGCCTCATTATGCTAACCATCACCCTTCTCGGAACCGTTCAATTCCACAGCGAAAACGATCACGCCCTCGACCAGCTTTCCCGCAAGGAACAGGCGTTTCTGATCTATTTACTCTGCCATCCCGGTCCGATTCACCGGGCTGAGCTGAGCGCCCTATTTTGGGAAGATCGGGAGCCCAAGCAGGCAGGCTCAAATCTGCGCACCTTCCTGACCAGAAGCAGAGAAAAGATGGGGGACCTGATGATCACCACCCGGGAAACAGTGGCATTGAACAGCGACGCCCCGCTGTGGATAGACGCTGCCGAGTTCCGCCGCCAGATTAAGCTCGCCAACTACCTCTGGCGGCAGGGAGACCAGCCCAGCGGATCGGCGGTGGAGCGGCTCAGCAAATGCATGGCGCTGTACACCGGGCCGTTCCTGGACAGCTTCGAACTTCCCGACCATCATGCCTTTGGGCTGTGGCAAGATCGCCAGCGGGAGTCGCTTCAAGCTGAAGCGATCAAGAACCTTCACCGGCTGCTGTCATTCCACAAGGGACGCCAGCACTGGCAGCAGGCGATCGCCCTGGCCGAGCAGCTGCTGGCGATTGAGCCATTGGAGGAAGCGGCGCTGGGAGAACTGATGCGGCTGCTGGCCGGCGACGGTCGGGCTGGTGAGGCGGAGCAGCTGTATGAGCGCTACCGCCTCCAGCTTTGGCGGCAGCTAGCCCTAAAACCCAGCACAGGGTTGAATGCCGTCCTGGGTGACATTCGCAAAGGCTGGCAGCCGAAAGCCACTCACGCCCTATCACCTCCGGCCGAACCCAGGCCAGCGCATGAAAGCGAATCCCGACAGCACCGGGATGCCCTGCCCCCGCTGCCTACGCCGCTGATCGGCCGTGAGGCGGAGCAGCGTAAACTAGTCAGCTATCTACAGCACCCCGCCAACCGGCTGGTGACCCTGACAGGCACCGGCGGCATCGGCAAAACACATTTGGCGCTGGCGGTGGCCAACCAGCTCAAAGGGGCATTCGTGGACGGCATCGGCTTTGTGGCCCTTGCCGGACTGTCCGATGAAACCGAGTTCAGTGCCGTGGAAAAGGACTCCCAGCCGGCCCGACACGAGAAGGTTGCCCTGGCCGTTGCCACCACCCTGTCGCTCACCCTTCGAGGCCGGGACAGCGCCAAGCAGCAGCTGTTCAACTATCTTTACCCCCGGGATATGCTGCTGATCCTGGACAACGTCGAACAAAGTACCCAGACGGTCCGAACATTCGTGTCCGAGCTGATGCGGGCGGCTCCCGACTGCCGGCTGCTGATCACTTCCCGGGAACCGCTGAGGCTGCAGGCGGAGAGCTTGATCATCCTCAATGAACTGTCCACGCCGCAGGCAGGCAGCCTGACCATCGCCAGCTATGGACAGGGAGAGAAGGCCGCCAGCATCCAGCTGTTTACTGAGCGAGCCAGGCGAACGTATGCCGATTTCGATCTCAACGCCGGCAACATTCAGGATGTCGCCGCTGTCTGCCGGTTGGTCGGGGGCATCCCCCTGGCCATCGAATTGGCGGCGGCGTGGATAGGCCACTACACCCCGTCGGAAATTGCCGCTGCTATCCAGCAGAATCTTGAATTCCTGAAGACCCCCCTCTTTGACCGTCCGGCCCGCCACCAGAGCATCGTCAATGCGTTTGAGTATTCATGGCGCATGCTCGACTCAGAGGAACGCCAAGATTTGGCGATGCTCTCCATTTTCGCCGGCGATTTCAGCCGGGAGGCCGCCCTGTTTACAGCCCAAACTACGATCCCAATCCTTGACGCATTGGTGAACAAGTCAATGCTCCGCTTGTCCAAGCCGGGTAGATATGAGATGCACGGCCTGGTGCGTCGTTTTGCCGCTGACAAATGGCCTGAACTCATGAGGGAGGCAGTCCCATCGCAAGCGGCGCTGCTGGCGCTTCAGCGGCGGTACGGACAGTACTACCTGGAATTCATTTGCCAGCGGGCGGAGCTGCTGCATGGCGAAGAGCCGGGGCCGGCGATCAGCGCTGTTCGGGCAGAGCTTGAAAACATCAGCCGCGCCTGGCAGCTGATGTTGGAACAGGGACAGTATGATCTGATTTCGCTGAGCACCAACGGCATGTCCCGCTTCTATCATTTCGCAGGGCTTTACAGTGAGGCGGTGGCCACTTTTAACAGCGCCGCTCAGCTGCTCAGCAGCCGGCAGGCGGAGCCAGACAGCCAAACAGAGAAGCGACAGCTTCGCACCGTCCTGGCCCGCATTCAGAGTAAGCTGGCCTTTTACCACAATCAGCTGGCCCATTTTGAGGAGGCCCGTGATTTGGCCGAAGCGGCGGTGAGCGAAGCCCACAGCCAGCAGGATCCCTACGGTGAGGCGGAAGCATACATCAACTGGGGAGAGGCAATCGAGTGGCACAGACCCTTGGTTGAACCGCGGCAGAAATACTCGCAGGCGCTGAACATCGCCCAACATGCCGGCGAGCGCAGGCTGGAGGCACGCAGCTTGCGTCTGCTGGGACGGATCGCCTGGAGAGAAGGAAACATCGATCAGGCCGATGCTTTTGCCCATCAGGCGCTGCTGATTGAGCGGGCCCGCGGCGACCGGCTGGCGGAGGCGCAGCTGCTGGATGCGCTGGGCCTGAACGCCGAATTTCGGGGCCATCTCACTGCTGCCCAGGGCCACTTCCAGGAGGCCCAGCGCATCTACCACAAGGTCGGCAACCAACATCGTAATGCCGGCATGCTGCAGAGCCTGGGTGAGATTCTGTTTAACCAGGGCCGCTACCAGGAATCGGCCGACGCCTTTTCCCGCTCTGCCGGACTGTTTCAAAGCACCGGCGACAGCCGCAGCGAAGGGGAAGCGATCCGCTCCCTGGCGCATGTCACCCTGCACCGCCGCCAACCGGAAGCCGCGGAGGAGATCTGCCGGCGGGCGCTGGACATCGCCCACCGAGTCGACGATCGGCGGACCATCAGCGCCTCGCTGCGCACCCTGGGGCTGATTCGG
>JAHEEY010000453.1 GCA_024640485.1 Chloroflexota bacterium
TTATCAGTCGATATTGCCCATGAAAAAGAGCTGGTCATCATCGACGACTGCTCGACTGACGGCACCCGCGACTACCTCGACACGCTTCGGGGAAATGACCAATTCAAGATCGTTTTTCATGGCGTAAACAGGGGCAAAGGGGCTGCCCTCCGCACCGGCTTTGCTGAGGCTACTGGCGATGTCATTATCATTCAGGATGCCGATCTCGAATACGAGCCCAACGAATACCCCAGGCTGTTAAAGCCAATTGAAAAGGGTAATGCTGATGTAGTATATGGCTCCAGGTTTATTGGTGGTGATTCCCATCGGGTCCTCTATTTCTGGCACTCGGTGGGCAACCGGTTCCTGACCCTGTTGTCCAACATGTTCACCAATCTCAACCTGACCGACATGGAGGTCTGTTACAAGGTCTTCAAGCGTACTGTCTTGGACAATATCGAGCTCAAGGAAGATCGCTTTGGTTTTGAGCCGGAATTCACCGCCAAGGTAGCCCGGCTAGGCTGCGCCGTGTACGAGGTTGGTATTTCCTACCACGGCCGTACTTATGGCGAAGGCAAGAAGATTAATTGGAAGGACGGGGTCCGTGCCATCTATGTCATCCTAAAGTATGGCTTGTTTCGGGCTGGATAGTTTCAGGGCGTAAATTTGACCAAGTCGAACAATGCGGATGGCCGTTGGTTACGGATAGCTGATCTTCTGCTGGCAGTGACTGCTGGCGGCCTGTGGTATGCCACTGCCGGTGGACTCGGCTGGTGGCTACTGTTCCTGCCCCTCACCCCCTGGGCGATTCGTGTAGCGAGTGATAAGCCCCCTTTTCGACGAACCCCTTTCGATTGGCTGATCCTGGTATTTCTGCTGACCGCGGTAGTGGGCGTCTGGGCGGCGTATGATCAAGATGCGGCCCTGGGTAAGTTCTGGATATTGGTAGGCGCCATTTTCATCTACTATGCGATGGCTGGCCAAAGGCGTTCGGAATTATGGCGGGCGTTCGGCATTGTTAGTGGGGTGGGTGCACTGATAGCGGGATATTTTCTACTGACTCACGATTGGCAGGTTTGGCCTACCGATATCGACTTGCTGACCCAAATTGGACGGCGATGGATGGCTGTTCGACCTAATCTGCCGTTCCCCTCGCTTCATCCCAACATACTTGGAGGACAGATGGCGGTGGTACTCCCCGCTTCAATCGCCTTCGTCGCCTATTGCTGGCGCCGCAGAGAATGGCTTTGGACTGGGATAGCGGGCGTATTGGTGGCGATTACCGCTTCGGGGCTCCTGCTGACAAGCTCCCGTGCCGCCTGGGCCGCCTTGGTTGTAGCCATGGGGTTGTGGTTCTTGTGGATCTTGAGCGCATCTATCGCAAAGCTTGTCAGCTTCTCCAGAAGCACTACCTATCTGCTGATGCTGCTTCTGCTGGGCGCTGCCGGCAGCTGGCTGCTCTTCACATTTACCGATGGCCCTGCCGTTATACTGGCAAAATTGCCTGGGCCGGATAGCTCCACCAGCCGGCTAGATGTCATGCAGCAGGCGTGGCGGCTGGCTGGGGATTTCCCATATACTGGCGGTGGCTTGAGCGCATTTGCCGGTCTGTTTTCCAATTACATCCGGGTCATTCCACATTTCTTCTTCAGTTACAGTCATAATTTTCTCCTGGATGTGATGCTGGAGCAGGGGATTGCCGGTGCGCTCGCTATGCTCGCTATCCTGATGGGCTCGGGCTGGCTTTTGGTATTTCCTGGAAAGAGCAGACGTCGTCGCTCAAGCTCCTCGGATTCGGGGAGGCAGCTGTTCCGGTGGGCGATGGTCGCTAGCTTGGTCACGCTGCTGCTCCATGGATTGGTTGATGACGCTCTGTACGCTAATCTTGCTTCCCCGCTTTTGTTGATGGTGCCAGGTATGGCCGTTGCTCTCAGCAGCAAGCGGGTTCAGCAGGCAGGGCAAAAGCGGCCGTCTAGGCGGCTATCCAGGGCAATCGTTACAGTTGCGGCAGCAGTTGGGATTTTTGCCGGGCTGTTTTTTGGCTTTCGTCGGCCGCTGCTGTCCGCCTGGTATGCGAATCTAGGTGCCGTGGAAATGGCCAGGGTTGAATTGGTCGGTTGGCCGACGGGCGGTTGGGATAATGGCCGGAATGTAGCGCTGCTAGCGCCGTCGGCCGATCTGTTTCGTGAGGCATTGCGATGGAACCCAGACAGCCGCACCGCCCAATATCGACTAGGATTGATCGCCATGCTGCAGCGCGATTATCAAGCTGCGGTAGCTTATCTGAAACCTGCTCATCAGCTGGATCCGGGGCACCGGGGCATTTCCAAATCTCTAGGATATAGCTATACTTGGTCCGGTGAATGGGAAAGTGCCCTTGTGTTGCTGGCTGATATTCCCGAAACCAGGGATGAGATGGATGTCTATACCTGGTGGTGGGGCACTCAGAGTCGGCCTGATTTGGCGACACAGGCGGAACTGTTGTTGGATCAATATACGTATGAGGCAGATGTTGATTCAGATTCCAGGTAGTTGGTTTGTTTTTGGAAGCGTTTTAAATGGATATGTTGCATAAATTTTGGGCAGCTTGGAAACGGTTCGGTCAATTTATGGGCGACTTCATCGGTCGCCTGGTATTGACCATATTTTACTTCACCATCTTCCTGCCCTTTGGTGCTGGAATGAGATTGTTCAGCGACAAGCTGGATACTAAGAGACAAATACAGCCTGGCTGGCAGAGCCGGAAGACATCGGATCTCACCATCGAAGATTCACGGAGGCAGGCGTAAGTGTATATTCTAGGTATCTCCTGCTATTATCATGATTCTGCTGCCGCCCTGCTTCACAACGGTAATCTGATTGCTGCTGCCGACGAAGAGCGCTTCTCGCGCATTAAACACGATTTCGGATTTCCCACTCGGGCCATCGCCTTTTGCCTGGAACAGGCTGGGATCACCGCCCAGGATCTCGACCACGTAGTGTTCTATGAAAAGCCGCTGCTGAAATTCGAACGCATCCTGATGAGCACGCTGCAGACATTCCCCAAATCTTACGGTGTGTTCCGGGAGTCGATGATCGCCTGGTTTAACGAGAAGCTGTGGGTCAAAGGGCATATCTTGACCACGTTGGATATTCCCGATGAGAAACTTCTCTTTGTGGAACACCATCTCAGCCATGCCGCTAGCGCGTTCTTCTGCTCCCCTTATGAAGAGTCAGCCATTCTGACCATCGACGGTGTGGGTGAGTGGACCACCGCCACAGTGGGCAAAGGTACTGCCGCTTGGGAAAAACTGCCCAACGGTAGTGAGCCAACATTCAGCAGCAATGGCATCGACCTGTTCAACGAGGTACGGTTCCCCCATTCCTTGGGCCTCTTCTACTCAGCATTTACCGCTTTTCTGGGATTCCGGGTTAACAATGGCGAGTATAAGGTGATGGGGATGTCTCCTTACGGCAGGCCTAACCGCGTGGATGATGTGTACAAGGTGATGCAGGTCTCCGACGACGGCAGCTTCCGTCTGAACATGGACTATTTCTCCTTTCATCATTCCACCACACGCACCTTCAGCGACAAGTTTGTCAAGCTATTTGGCGAGCCCCGGGTCCATGATTCGGAGTTCTATACCCCGACCACCCATCCTCACAAGGACCACCCCAATTGGGACCTCGCGACCGCTGAACGCAACCAGTATTACGCTGACATTGCCGCCAGCGTGCAGCTGGTCACTGAAGAGACCGTGCTCAAGATGGTCAACTATGCCTACGAAAGCACCGGTTCCAAAAACCTGTGTATCGCCGGCGGTGTAGGGCTCAATTCCAAGGCCAACGGGCGCATTTTGAGGGAAGGCCCTTTTGAGAATGTGTTTATTCAACCAGCAGCTGGCGATTCCGGCGGCGCATTGGGTGCCGCCCTCTACGCCTATCATGTGCTGCTGGGCAAGCCGCGCCAATT
>JAHEEY010000454.1 GCA_024640485.1 Chloroflexota bacterium
ATCTGCGATTGGATTAGGGCGACCGCTTCCTGGATGCGGTGTTGGTTCCCCCAATGCTGGTAGATGTGGATCATGAACCACATCGACTCAATGGCGTGTCCGGGGACGATGGAGCGACCCTGTGGGGAATCGATCAGCTGGTTGTCCAGGGTGACATATTCGTATAGTAGATCGCCATCCGGCTGCCGGAATGCCCCCATCACCTCTTCGGCATGGTGCAGCCCTGCCGCCAGGATCTCTTCATTCTCCAGCAGAAGCCCCAGCTCGTGGAAGACCAGGGAGAAGATCATCGACACCCCGTGGGCCTTCACCCCTGCCGGTAGCGGGTAGGGGGCGGTCTCATAAGAGCCGGGGTTGTTCAGCCGCTTCTGCACGTTGTGGTACGTCTCCAGGGCCAACGCCGCCGCTTCTTGGTTTCCCGACGCTTTGGCGAATTCGGTCAGCCCGTATATGGCGAAGCCGTCGGCATAAATGCTGGTGGCTCCCTGCAGCACCTTTCCTTCTTTGTCCACCGCGAACACCCAGCTGCCGGCATCATCCCTGCCGTGCTTTTTGGCGAAGTCGAAAATATGGGCGGCGGTGTCCAGCCATTCCTGCTTAGGCGCTATCTGGTTGTACAGTGCCGAGAAGGTCCAGATCGCCCGCAGCTGGGACCACATGTACTTGTCGCGGCTGAGGATCTCGCCGCTGTCGGAAATGCAGCTGCACAGGCCGCCGTACTCCCGGTCGATGGCATGGTTCATCCAAAACGGGACGGTACGCTCCAGCAGTTCGGCCCGGTAGATGGCCAGCAGGTCGGTAAATCGGGCGGAGATATTCATCTTAAGGCGTCCTGACGGTGTCGATATCCCAACCCTGCTCCTGGCAGACGGTGGTCACATGGCTCTCCCAGGTCGGTTCCGCCGTTGGGCGTCCGCCGGGGAAACAGTCGACAGCCAGATAGCGCAGGGTGGTTTGGCCCAGGCAGTGGATCCGGTGCAGCGTGGAAGGGGGGATGCGAACAAGGTCGCCAGCGGCTACCTCGAACGGCTTCAGCTCAGCGCCGATTTCCAACCGGCCGGCGCCCTCCATGACATAGAAGATCTGCTCGGTGTCATGGTGCTGGTGCAGCGGCGGCGCTTCGCCCGGGGCCAGCTCTACGATGAATACCTCGCTGCTGGTCGCCTGAGAGCGGTCCATCACCAGGTCATTGATATGGGTGGGGAAGCGGTAGCGCTTGCTCTTATTGGTATCGAACACGTATTCCATCTCTCACTCCTGAATGTTGTGGTAAGAAGAAAGCAGTTGGTCCATCACCCAGCTGGTCCGGGCGGCTGATTCGCCGCTGCTGGGACAGCTGCCGGCGCCGTTGATGTCGTCCACCACCGTCTGAATTAACGGCTGCTGGATGTGGGCCGGATAGGCCACCTGGAATGCCTGCCGCCCTTCGCCGTTCTCCAAAATGATGGGGTCATCGTCGAAGGTTGAGTAGCTCAGCGTTCCCCGGCTGCCCACGATCTCGGTGCGGTCGAGTGCGGCAAAGGTTGTAAAACACCAGTTGCCGCTCCCCTGCACCCCGGAGGCGAAGCGGAACGAGCCGTTGACCACGTCTTCTGCCGGGTACAGCCCCGCCTGATTGGCGGCATGCCCGTGGGCGGAGACGATTGGCCCCAGCAGATAGTCGAGGAAGTCCAGCTGGTGGGCCGCCAAATCGACGAAATGGCCGCCGCCGGCGACTTCCGGCAGCACCCGCCAGGGAAGCTCATCCCCTTCAATTTCCTGTGCCCGGGCCGGCTGGTACAGGTTGATGGTCACATAGCGGACATCGCCCACCGCACCTTCATCCACCAGCGATTTAATCTTCAAGAAACGGGCCAGCCGGCGGCGGTAGTAAGCCACAAACAGGGGCACCCCGGCTGTCCGGCAAGCGTGGACCATCTCCAGGCATTCGGCATGGTTCAAGGCCATCGGTTTTTCGACATAGACCGGCTTCCCGGCCTCGGCGGCCATCAGGGTGTACGCTTTGTGCGATGAAGGCGGCGTGGCCACGTAGACCGCGTCGACCCGGGGGTCATTGATCAATGCCCAGGCGTCGTCCGTCCAGGCCGGCACCTGGTGCCGCCGGGCGTAATCTTCGGCCAGCTTGCCGTTCCGCCGCATAACCATGGCGAGGGAAGAGTGGTCCGCTTTTTGAAATCCTGGGCCGCTCTTGATTTCGGTGACATCGCCGCAGCCGACGATGCCCCATCGTACTGTATTCATCTGTTTCGCTACTCCTTGCGAGGCTCACCCACTCCCGCCAAATCCAATTCGTTTACCCGATGACAGGCCACGAAATGATTGGGGGTCACTTCCTCCAACACCGGCAGCTCTTGGGTGCAGATTTCGGTGGCGAAGGGGCAGCGGGGATGGAAATAGCAGCCGCTGGGGGGATTGGCCGGGCTGGGTACATCCCCTTCCAGGGGAACCATCGCCGAGCGTACCCTGGGATCAGCCACCGGGACCGCGGCCATCAACGCCGCCGTATACGGATGCCGGGGTTGGTAATACAGCTCATCGGTCGGCGCGGTCTCGGCGATCTTGCCCACATACATGACCGCCACCCGGTCGCAGATATGTTTGACCACGCTTAAATCATGGGCCACGAATAGGTAGGTCAGCCCCAATTTCTGCTGCAGCTCCAACATCAGGTTGAGCACCTGTGCCTGCACAGAGACGTCAAGAGCGGATACCGGCTCATCGGCTACCACGAAGCGGGGGTTGAGGGCCAACGCCCGGGCAATGACAATGCGCTGCCGCTGGCCGCCGCTGAAGGCGTGGGGGAAGCGCTGCATATATTCGGGGCGCAATCCTACCAGCTGAAGCAGCTCGGCCACCCGTTCGGTCCGCTGGGACCGGCTTTTCATGCCGTCAATGACCAGCAGCGGCTCACCCACCAGGTCCAACAGGTTCATGCGCGGATTGAGGGAGGCGAACGGGTCCTGGAAGATCATCTGCATCTCCCGCCGCAGCGGCCGGATATCGCTTTCCGGCATTGAGGCCAGATCAACCACGCCATTGTTGGCAGTGCGGAACAGGATCTCTCCCGATGTGGGATCGATAGCCCTCAGCAGGCTGCGGGAAACGGTGGTCTTTCCGCAGCCGCTTTCACCCACAAGGCCCAACGTTTCACCTTCATTGATGAAGAAGCTGACATCATCAACGGCCCGGACCTGCCCTACCACCTTCTTGAAGAACCCTTTCCGAATCGGGAAGTACTTCTTCAGGTTCTTAATTTCAAGTAATACTTTCTCGTTTGCGATGCTGTTATTGTCTGTCATGGCCGGTTAATCTTCCTCCGCGACGTCGTGGTAGAGAAAGCAGCTGACCGACTGTCTCTCGTTGAGTTTCTGCAGTTTGGGTGTCCGTTTGTCGCAGACACCTGCCTTAAAGTCGCGGCAGCGAGGGTAGAAAGGACAGCCGGCAGGGCGGTTGAAGGGGTGGGGGATGGATCCTTCGATGGTCGGCAGCAGCTCTTTCGAGGGGGAGTGGACCGTCGGGATCGATTCCAGCAGCGCCTTGGTGTAAGGATGCTGCGGGTTGTGATAAATGTCGTCCACCGGGCTGGTTTCCATCACCCGGCCCAGGTACATCACCACCACGAAATCAGCCACTTGAGCGATCACGCCCAGGTCATGGGTGATGAAGATGACCGCCATATTGTGCCGTTCCTGCAGCCCTCGCAGCAGGTTGAGCACCTGCGCCTGGGTGGTCACGTCGATGGCGGTGGTCGGTTCGTCGGCGATGAGCAGCGATGGATTGCAGGTCAGCGCCATGGCGATCATCGCTCGCTGGCGCAGGCCGCCGCTCAACTCCCAGGAATAGGCGCCCATGCGCTGTTCCGGGTTGGGCATGCCCACCTCTTTCAACGCCTGAACACTGATGTCAAACGCT
>JAHEEY010000455.1 GCA_024640485.1 Chloroflexota bacterium
GGCTGCGGGGAGAGGCGGTGATGACCCCCTGGGAAGATATCGAAGCGGCGGTCGCCGCCAATCCAGGGGCTAACTGGATCGTGGGCAACGAGCCTGACGTCATGTGGCAGGACGACGTCACCCCGGAGCGGTACGCCGACCTTTACCACGATGTTTACCAGTTCATCAAGTCCCGCGACCCGACGGCACAGCTGGCCATCGGCGCGGTGGCCCAGCCGACCCCGCTGCGGCTGGCCTACCTGGACATTGTGCTGGACAGCTATCAGCAGAAGTACGGGGAGCCGATGCCCATCGACATTTGGACGGTCCACGCCTATATTTTGCGGGAAGAGGCGGACAGCTGGGGGGTGGGCATCCCGCCGGGGATGAGCGATGAGCTGGCCACCCGGTACGAGCTGTCCGATCACGGCAGCATCGACATTTTCCAGGCCAATTTAAGGGGTTTTCGGGATTGGATGGCGGCGCGAGGGTACCAGGATCGACCGCTGGCGGTGACCGAGTTCGGGATCATCATGCCGGCGGATTACGGCTTTCCGGAGGCTGCCAACGCCGCGTTTATGCGGGACAGCTTTGACTTTATGCTCAGCGCTGCCGGCGGCAGCGGCTACGACGCCGACGGCGGCCGGCTGGTGCAGTATTGGTTCTGGTTCAGCCTGTACGACCCGATGTTCACCGCCTCCGACCTGTACAATCCACAGACAGGGGAGCTGACCTTTATCGGCGCCGCCTGGGCAGCGTACGTCAACGGCCTGCGTTGAGCCAGGCGCCGGGGGCTAATACCCTTCGGCGCGGTTGACCAGATTGAGCAGGGGATCGCCGGCCACATAGCGGCGCAGGTTTTCGGCGAACAGATCGGTGGCCCGGATGTCGTAGCTGGGGGTGAAGCCGCTGACGTGGGGAGTCAGGATGACGTTTTCCATCTCCCACAGCGGGCTGCTGTCGGGCAGCGGCTCGGTCTCGAACACATCCAGCCCGGCGCCAGCGATCCATCCTCTTTTCAACGCTTTGACCAGCGCCCGCTCGTCGATCAGCCCGCCGCGGCCGACATTGATGATGTAGGCGTTGCTCTTCATCTCTTTCAGCAGCGCTTCATCAAAGAAATGGTGGGTCTTGGCGGTCAGCGGCAGGGTGATGACCACATAGTCACATTGGGCCAGCATGGAGCGGCTGGCCTCGCTGGGATAGATGCGGTCGGGCAGGTCGCCCCCCGGGTCACCGGTGCCGGTGATGGCGTAGCCGCTGTCTTCGGGGTGCATGGCATCCCGTTTGGTGGCTAAGATGGTCATGCCGAATGGTTTCACAGTGCGGGCGATCTCGCGGCCGATGGAGCCGTAGCCCAAGATGCCCAGAGTGCGCCCGCGCAGTTCATCGGGGACGAAGGCATCCCAGCGGTTTTTAGCCCAGGTGCCGGTCTGCTGGTATTTGAACCAGTTGGGCAGCCGATGGGCCCAGGCCAGCATTTGGGCCATCACATATTGGGCCATATTGGGGGCGTGGATGCCGCTGGCGCTGGTGATGGCGATGTCGCTGTGCCACAAGGGGGTGTCAGCCAGGCCGTCGATGCCGGCGTAGTGGGTCTGCACCCATTTCAAATTGGGCGCCTGATCCGGTCTGGGAACCGCCCCTAAAGCGTAGTAAACTTCTGCCTGAGTGATCTTGTCTTCTGGCCAGCTGTTGTTGATCAGGGTCAGTTGTTCCAGCTCTATTTCCGGAGAGGCGAGCCGTATCTTATCCATCAGCGCTGCCGGAAATGGGGCAGTGACCAATACTTGTTTCATAGGTAATGTTCCTCGCAAGTTGAATAAATCAGCGATGCGCAAAGAGATAAGATGTGAGTTTAGCACAAATGAAGCGCTGCGGCAGATCAACGGCAGCTGCCATTTTGCCAGCAACTGTGCCGGCGCCGGTGCGTATTGAAGATTAACAACTGTCCTGCCGTTCCGCGCGGTTCACTGTCGCAGCTGAACCGCACTAGTTCCTGGAGGGTCTTGATGAAAAAGGGAAGTTCTGCTTTCTTCGGTCTGATTTTGGTCGTCGTCGGCCTGTTCTTTCTGCTGCCGCAGCTGTTTCCTTCCATGGAAGGGATGCTCCACCTGGGGCGCAACTGGCCTTACCTGCTGGTGGGGCTGGGCGGCCTCTTTATCCTGGCTGGACTGGCGGCGACACCGCCGCTGGCCATCCCCGGCAGCATCATCGCCGGCATCGGAGGCATCCTGGCATACCAGAATGCCAGCGGCGATTGGGCCAGCTGGGCATTCGCCTGGGCGTTGATCCCTGGCTTCGTGGGGGTGGGCATGATCCTGATGGGGCTGCGCAGCCGAGAGCTGCGCCACGCGCTGCGCCAGGGCGGCACCCTTTTGCTCACGAGCCTGATCATGTTCTTCATTTTCGGCGCTTTCTTCCAGGGGATGGGAGATGTCGGCCGCTACTGGCCGGCGGTTTTGATCGTCGCCGGCGTCTGGATGCTGGTCAAAGAAAGGGCCGGCAAGCGCTGATCCCAAATTGGCGGCAGCGATTTTACGGAGTGTGCAACTTTCAACCGAGAGTCCCGTAAAGTAGTTAGCTTACGATTTTGGAGACTTTGGAGGTCACTAATGAACGAAAAGAAACTGGTACGTTCCCGCACCGATCGGATGGTCTTAGGGGTCGCCAGCGGTATCGCCCGCTATTTCAGTATTGATCCTGTTATTGTCAGATTGGTCTTTGTGCTCACCGCCTTGGCCGGCGGCCCTGGGGTTATCGCCTACATCGTGATGGCGTTGATCATGCCTGAAGAGGATGTCGTCGTGGCCACCGCCAACAGCTTTGATGAAGAGGAAATCGTCATCAAGGATGCGTAGCGGCAGCCTGCCGATGCCGGACCAGAGTGGCCCGGCGGCATTTCAAATTTATTGCTGAACTCTGGTTTCCAATCTCCTTTGGCCAGAGAGACGCGGACGGCCGTTCTCCGGAGCGGCCGTCTTTTTTTGCATGGTGACTCGCCTCCCCCTTTTGAGTATAATTCCTCCATGGCATCCCTATTCAGCAAACTCAAGACCCTGGTAAAAGCGAACTTACACGATGCTGCCGACAAAGCGCTGCAGCGCTCCGATCTGTCGGTATATGATGAGTACATCCGGCAGGCGGAACGGGAATTCGAAGAGTTCAGCCGCAGCATCGCCCCGATGTTCGCCCAGATCAAATCATCGCGGCGGCGGCGGGAGGCATTGGCGGACAAAGCGGCCCGGCTGGATATCATGGTCGATGAGTTCCTGATGCAGGGGAAGCAGACCCAGGCGATGGTCACCCAGAAACAGTTCGGCTCGATCATGGAGATGATCAAGACGTATGATTCATCCCTGGAACGGCAGGTGTCGGCTGCCGAGAAACTGGACGGCATCCGCATCAAGCTGGAAGGGCGATTAGCCATCGCCAAGCAGGAGCGGGAGGAGCTCAGTTTTCTGCTGCAGTTGGCCAAGTCGAAAGAGATGTCCGCCAAGGCGATGCGCTCCCTGGACTCGCTGGTGGGCATGGGGGACAGCGAAGTGTCCCAGGCCGCCGAGAATATCCGCCAGCGGCTGGACCACGCCGATGCCGCCTGGGAAGTCGAGACCAGCAGCCTGGATAATCAGTTGGATGACGCCATGCAGAGCCTGGAAGTTGAATCGGAACTGGCTCAACGCATGGAACGGCTGGGCTTGAAGTAGCCCGTGGATATTTTTACCGCCGTACCCCCAGCCGACCAGCGCTCATGAGCATCAAGACCGCCCTCGTTCACGACTGGCTCAACCAGATCGGCGGCGCTGAAGATGTCCTGGACACTCTGGTGAGCATGTATCCCCAGGCGCCGCTGTACAGCGCCCTGTACCGGCCGGACCGGATGCCCGATCATTACCGGGAATGGGACATCCGCACTTCCTTCATCGACCG
>JAHEEY010000456.1 GCA_024640485.1 Chloroflexota bacterium
ATCATCAAGAGCGAAAAGCCGGCCTTGTTCAAGGCTGCCGCTAATTCAGGAAAACGTTCCAGAAAGGCATCGGTGCGGCTGGCATTGCGGCCGTGTACCAGAACGATGGCCCGGTCGTTATCGGCAGAGGGTATGTACCAGGCGGCTATCTCCGCATCACCATCCCGAGCCGGAAAGCTGACGTCTTCGTAGGCCATTCCGTACCTGGCCGGGTTGTTGGCCGGGTCGAACGGCCCATCTGCTACCGACAAAGTCAGGGCAGCATAGGTACCCACTCCCAACCAGACGACGAGCAGGAACAGCACCAACCCGACCGCCAGCCGGACTACTGTTCTCCTGATATTCCCCGATCTTGGTTTGGCTTGTGATGTCTGCGATGGAACGGACTCGGATAGTTGGTTCATTTCTGAAACCTCCCTCCGCTGCCGGGACCACAGAGCTCCGGTTCAACAGCTGTGGCTCCAGCAGAACCGGAGATTGATTTCGCCCCCCGCGAGCGGTCTCACCCATCACCATAATCCATTAAGTATACACTACCGGGAATGCGATTCGGGCTCATGATGTGCCGACTGGAGAGAGCGACAGCCAATAATGTGCTGCCGTAAGGGTCAAGTTCGGGTCGGGCCTGCCGTATGGCGCCGGCGGTGTTGGGTACCGAGATGCCTTGACACCGCCGATCTTGCGATCAGCAGTCTGATCCTTGCTCGTCAACGGCCAGGGCTGCGAAATTCAGAGTCGCGATGTGCCTCTTTTACCTTTTCCAGGGTCATGAAGACATTGACAAGAAGCCGCCAAAAGGCTGGAAATGGTGACTTTTTGTATAGATTTACAGGAGAATATGGGGTATACTTGATCAATATATAGACAAATACTTGACAATACAAGACTTTTCGTTTATCATTGAAATCATTCAACAGTATATTTGCCGTTTTCTAGGAGATAATGATGAAAAAGAAAGTCCTCTCAATTTTGTTCGTAGTTGTAATGTTATTAACCGCTGTCGTCCCGTTTGCAGCCGCTGACACGGAAGAGATGAGCATCGTCGACATCGCCGTCTCCGACGGCCGCTTCACCACCTTGGTTGCCGCAGTCACCTCCACCGGTTTAGCGGACGCCCTTTCCGGCGGCACCTGGACAGTTTTCGCCCCCACTGATGATGCCTTCGCCAAATTGGGATTGGACGCCAGCAATATCAGCTCCGCGTTCACCAAGGCGGAACTGACTGATATTTTGCTTTACCACGCTATCGCCTCGGAAGTATTCTCCGACAAAGCGCTGACCCTGCTGGGCGACGTCACCATGGCCAACGGCCAGATGGCCGGCCTGAAATATTATGCCGGCGACATCTATGTCAATGACGATTCCAAAGTGATCATCGCTGACATCAACGCCTCCAATGGTGTTATCCACGCCGTCGACACTGTGGTCCTGGGCCCCTGGCCGAAGAGCGGCGATAGAATGAAAGATCACAGCGACATGACCCCTGCCGCTGCCGGCAACAGCATCGTCGACATCGCCGTAGCTGATGGTCGCTTCACCACATTGGTAGCCGCGGTCACCACCGCCGGCCTGGCCGATGCTCTCTCCGGCGGCGAGTGGACAGTTTTCGCCCCCACCGACGACGCCTTTGCTAAGTTGGGCCTGAATGCCAGCAACATCGGCACCGCCTTCACCAAGGCTCAGCTGACCGACATCCTGCTCTACCATGCCATCCCGGCCGAGATTTTCTCAGACAAAGCGCTGACCCTGCTGGGTGATGTCACCATGGCCAACGGCCAGATGGCCGGGCTGAAATACTTCGCCGGCGACATCTTTGTGAATGATGACTCCAAAGTGATTATCGCCGACATCAATGCCGACAACGGCGCCATCCATGTGGTCGATACCGTCATCCTGGGCCCCTGGCCGAGAGCGGAGTAATCGGAAGCAAAACGAAGAAACCTTCTTCACCATGAAAAGAAAAAGCGTCCCGGCGAAGGCCAGGGCGCTTTTTTTGTGCCGGTATAGTCTGATCCGGCTATGCAGCTGACAGGCGGGTTGAGCCGGCTTGATTCAAACCAAGCTATTCGGCGATAATAGTGGTGACGGAAATCCGGCCGTGTTGGAGATACAAGTTGATGTCACAAATCATAGAGCGCAAGCCAACCTGGCGCACAGCCGCAGTACTGCTGCTGCTGATCTCGTTAGCCGGCCCCTGGTTCTTCGACAAGATCTATGTACCCCGAGCGTATGAATGCGCCGGTGCCGTCCGGCTAGAGGGGGATTTCTGCGGGATTGGGATATCCGGTGTCAAGGCCGCGGCTATGGTGATCGGCATGACGATCTACACTGTGACTCAGGTGATCGCTGAAGGAAATCTGCCGCAGCGGGCGCGGGAGCTGGGCATCGAGATGGTTTTCCTGCTGGCTATCTTGCCTCTCTTCAGCCTGGCGTATTTGGAGCTCAGGGGACGCCAGCAGCGGCGGCACCGACGTCATATCGCCTTCTTATCTCTGGGCTGTATGTCAGCCTTAGCTGTTGTGGTGATTTCCGTGATTTCTGAGCGCGCTCCCGGTGTTTTTTGGGAGTTGTGGGGGCCGTGGCTGTATTTCGGGGCGCTGCTGGGCAGCCTGGCTGCGGAATTGTTCAGCCGGCGGCGGGAGAAAGCAGCTGCGCCGCCGGCTGGTTGATACCTGTAGGTAAAGTGTGGCGTGAGCTGCCGAGCGATTCGCCCAACTCTATGCCAGACTCATTTCTCATGTGAATGCAGCAGCGCTGGCGTGGGATAGCTGTAGGTCTCCAGTTCCGGCGCTTTACTGCCAAGTTGGATCCAACGCAGGAGACCGGCGAAGAATACGGTGGCGCCGCCGCCGACCAGCAGCACGATCACGGCACCAACTCCGGGGGTGTTCAGCAGCCAATAGATGGCCTGCATAACGGCATTATCTGGGAAATTCATCAGTTGTTCTCCATCATCGCCAGCCGGCATTCCTGACAACGGGCCAGCCATGCAGATTCTCCGATTTGGGCAGTCACAAAATCCATTTCCGCCTGGCTGACTGTGGCGCTGCCGCAGGAAGGACAGTGCAGCCGGGGTGAATGCCGCAGCAGCATCCAGCGGCCCTCTTGGCCGGCTCCCCCGGCTTGCTTGCCCATTACCAAAGCGTGGGTAGCGCAGATTTGAGCGCACTTCCGGCAGCCGATGCAGGCGGAGGCGTTCAGCTGAAGTCGAGTCTCACTCTCGGTATCATGGATTGCCAGCGCGTGGGTAGGACATACCCGGGCACAAAATCCGCACAAGGTACAGGCAGCATCCTGGCTCAACTGGGGACGGGCGGCGTTGGGCGCGCCTTTCCTATTGTCGGGGACGGGGTGGATAATCTCGGTCAGCCACTCCGCCAGCAGCCGACCAATGGGGCCGTAGACAGGATCACCGTCAGCCGCCAGGGCGCGTCCCAGCTGGGGCAGCCAGCAGCCGGCATGTTTCTTGATGAACTGCCGCTCCAGCTGGCGCCATTTATCCCCCTGCTCTAGATCACGCTCCTGTTGGCCAGCCAGATAGGAAAGAAAGGCCAGCTCCATGGAAGCATGATCGGGCAGTTCGGCCCCCACCGTATGCAGGCCGCAGACCTGATACAGCCAGTGAACCGCCAGCGTCTCAGGGCCCAACAGCCTGCCGCTGCGGGACATGGACTCATGCAGCCAGAAGCGCGGCCGGCCCGATCCAGTGAACAGCGCCTGGTATCGGGCCTGCCGGGCTATCAACGGCTCGGCAGGGATCTGGGCCAGATGCCAGATCGCCTCCCGGGCAGCGTCTGAAGTCGGGGACAACTCCCGAACCGCCTGGGTAAGCGGCCAGCAGCTGCCGGCCTCTATCATCCAGGGCGATGGCGGGCCCACGGCTTCCGCCAGAGCGTG
>JAHEEY010000457.1 GCA_024640485.1 Chloroflexota bacterium
TCAGCTCATATCGGTTGCCGACGGCGGAAGGCAGCTGCTGCAGCAGACCAGCCACATGGGTGGCGAATGGTGTGGACAGCTGCTGGATGGGGGCGTCATCCAATGTGTATGCGCCGAACACTGGTACTCGATTTTTCCAGCTGGGATCTCCAGGTACCGCTGCCAACCACCAGGGCGCCCATCCATGGGCGGTGGTAAGCTTACTGTCCTGCCGATAAGGAGTAAACGGCTCGGTCAATCTTTCGTTGTTCAGCATTTTCGATTGTGCCATTCTTTGCCACTACTCTCCGTTCTCGAAGGTTGCCTGATGCGCGCGCTTTCCGTCTACCGCCAATATCTGGTCAACGATTCGGTGCCCGCTGCTTGATCAGTCAAACCCCAATCCTCGCTCTTTCAGCGAAACGTACTTGTTGTGGCCGATGATGATATGGTCTAGCAGTTCAATATCCAGCAGGGTGCCGGCTTTGACAATCTGCCGGGTTACATTGATATCTTCGGGAGAAGGTGAAGGATCACCTGAAGGATGATTGTGAGCGACGATGAAGGCGGCTGCATTTTCCTTGATTGCCGCCCTAAACAGCTCGCCAATTCTGATGACCGAGCTATTTAGGCTGCCCTGGTAAATTGTAGGGGTACTCAACACCTTGTTGCGGGTGTCCAAGAGGACTACCCGCAGATGCTCCTGTTCAAGGAGCATCATCTCGGACATCAATAGATTAGCAGCGTCGGCTGGCGAGGTGATCCTGGATCGCTCTTCCGGCGCTGCCAATAAGAGGCGCCTGCCTAATTCCAAAGCTGCCTTTACCTCTATCGCCTTGACTTGACCAATACCTTTGACTACGGTCAACTCTTTTACAGATGCTCTGGATAGACCTGTCAGGCTGCCGAAGTGTACGATAAGCCGCTCGGCCAGATGGAGGACATTCTCGCCGCCGACTCCGGTTCGCAAAATGATAGCCAGAAGTTCAGCGGTCGAAACTGCTTTGGAGCCGACGGTAAGGAAGCGCTCGCGAGGCCTGTCTTCATGCGGCAGGTCGCGAATCATAGGTATGTATTCGACTCTGGAACCGGAGTTCATGCCCTCCCCTTGAGCCGTTGGCCGAGTTTTTCCAATCTATGACCGTACAGGTTCCCGAAGCTTTTTCTACATTCGGCTAGGCCACATCGTTGATCAGGGTTAAGAATTCTTCCCATTCATCGGCCATGAGATGAAGGGTGATGCCGCCAAGTTCGATGTGATAGAGGCTGCCATCTTCTTCCTCACTGCGCCAAATAGCGAAATGTTCCGATTCGCTGATAATATCCAGGTTGTCGTTTTGGTCTTGCATGTTCCAATCCTTTTTCGATAATGGTTCGATAATATTGCTTGAAATTGACGTCGCGCTTGCCAAGTTTCTTTGTGATGCAATGGAGCTAGACGCTACGTATTAGTTGATTATACTAGACAATTGGCGCAAATGCCGTCGATATTTCAAGCAAGCAAACTTCTCGGGAAGGTGCTTTGAAGCAGGTACGGTAGCTGAGAAACGCCAAAGTGATAGAATTGACCCAGGCATAGATTTCCGGATTTCCCATCAACAAGAATGGAGAGATATCAATGAGTCTATTCAACAACAGTAGGCTGACCAATGAAGTCTTTAAACTAGATGTCGAGCGCATGCGCCAGGGATGGTACTCTGACAAGTATTTCAACAATATCCTGTTGATGCTGGAAGGGGTTGGAGCCGACGGCGGCTATCAGGGTGACTACGCTCGGGACATCGGCCGGGCTCCATATGGTTTGGATGTTGGCGGCATTGAAGTGGAACTGCAGGTCTTTACTCGGCGAATGGGGAAGACAGTAGTTGTCGGCGTTGACAAGTCATTGTCCATGATTCGCCATTGTACCGGATATTTTGATGCGCGGAATCAGTGGGTAGATACCTGGCAAAATCTTGAGGTCGAAGCGATTCATGATGGTGGGATTACCGAGTATGAAGGGGATCCGATGCGGGTAAAGCCGGTGATCAAGATCCGTGGCCGGTATCGCGATTTTGCCTTGCTCGAGACGCCGATCCTTGGGATCTTAAGCCGCAGCAGCCGGATTGCCACCAATGTTTACAAGGTCTTGCGATCGGCGCGGGGTAAACCGGTGCTATTCTTCCCGGCCCGATTCGACTTACACGAGGCGCAAGCTGCCGACGGATATGCATACGACATCGCGGTTGAGCGATTCAACATGGATTTCAAAGGGAAGCTGCAATCTTTCGTGTCTACCGATGCCCAAGGGGATTGGTGGGGAGGTGGCGGCGGCGGGACGATAGCCCATGCAGCTATCGCCTGTTTTCTTGGAGACACGGCAGCCGCGATGATGGCGTTCGCCAAGCATGTCCCGGCCAGCGTTCCCCGGATTGCCCTGGTTGATTTCAACAATGACTCTGTCCTGGCCAGTCTGCAGACAATGCGAACCATGTTTGATCGTTACGCCGAATTGATGGACGCCGGTCAGCCGGAAGAAGCTCAAAAGTATGTGCTTTACGCGGTTAGATTGGATACCAGCGGAAACATGAGGGATGAGAGCGTGCCGCCCCTGGGAGATCCAGCTCTGGACTTGGGCGTGACCCCAAGACTGGCATTCAATGTCCGCCTGGCGTTGGATAATGAATGGAAGAACTGGGGTCTATCTTCGGATCGCGCCGTTATGGCCGAGGAATTCTGCCGTAATGTTCGCATTGTGGCCACCGGTGGATTTAGCCCTGACAAGATCGATCGATTTGAAAGACTCAATGTTCCTGTTGACATTTATGGCGTTGGATCCTCGCTTATTCGGAATGATAGGGCAACCAACAACGATTTCACAGCCGACATTGTGAGGCTGCGGATTGATGGTGAATGGCGGGATATGAGCAAGATCGGCAGGGCCCCATGTGATAATGCTGAGCTGCGACCGGTCAATATTGCTGGCCTTTGAGAAGTAAACTAGTGGATGAATGATCGGCGATGTGTAGGCAGACGTACATCGTGACACATTCGTTATGCTGAGGGTTAGATAATAGATATGAGTCATGCTGAAGATTTGACCGTCCAACAAGCCCTTGAGGCCATTCTGGAAAGTATTTCGGTGCTGCCTTCGGAGCAGGTGCCAATTGTTGAGGCGCTTGGCCGTGTATTGGCAGAGGCGGTTGTGGCCAAGGAGAGCCTGCCTCCATTCGCCAACTCTTCGATGGATGGTTACGCGGTGCGTTCAGGCGACTTGGCCGGTGTCACTATAGACAGCCCCGCTCACTTGACGGTGATAGCAGATATCGCCGCCGGTGCAGTTCCTAGTCAACGGTTGGCTCCCGGAGAGGCTGCCAGGATCATGACTGGCGCTCCCATGCCAGATGGAGCCGACGCAGTGGTGCCGGTAGAAAATACCAACGAGCCGTGGCGTAATCCCGAGCGCCCACTGCCGGAAATTGTCCAGGTTTACCGGGCTGTCGGTGACGGCGACTACGTGCGCCACATCGGCGAAGATATTCGCGCCGGTACCGAGGTGATGTCGGCCGGTCACCTGCTGAGACCCCAGGAAATCGGCGTGTTGGCCTCCCTGGGGATCGAGTCGCTGTTAGTGGTGCGGAGGCCAAAAGTGGCCGTTCTAGCCACCGGGGATGAACTGCTGCCAATTTCCGAGCCATTAAGCCCTGGCAAAATCAGAAACAGCAATGGGTACGCTCAAATAGCCCAGGTGCTGGCAATGGGCGCGATTCCGGTACCGTTGGGAATCGCGAAAGATGACGAAAATGATGTCAGAAGTAAGCTCCAGCAAGGGCTGGATGCCAGGGCGGATCTATTCGTCAGCTCCGCAGGGGTTTCAGTGGGCGCATATGATGTGGTCAAGAAAGTGCTTGAGGACGCTGGAAATGTTGGCTTCTGGAG
>JAHEEY010000458.1 GCA_024640485.1 Chloroflexota bacterium
TCTCTTCGTACCAGGCGACCATCCCTTCACCATCACTCTGGCCGATGAAGATCGACGTGACGGTAACATCGGCGTCGGTACACCCTTCAGCATAGGTACAGGCAAAGGACATGTTGATGAGGCCGTCACCGCTGTTGTTGTATATGACTACAAACTCAGCACCGGCTTCCTGGGCATAATAGACTTTGTCGCCGAAGTTGCAGCCACCACGGCTGATCAAGGCGGCATTGCCGGTGAACGGGGTGCCGGCCCAAGCATTGCAGCCGGTTACATTGGCCGCATTCACACTTGCGGCGGTGACAAAAGTATGGGTCACTGTTTCGCCGATGGGCAGCGGTTCACCAAAAAGCGCTGAGCTGAAAGACATGCTCTGCAGGGTGCTGGTGACAGGTTCCGGAGCGATGACGTTGAGCCTGCCGGCGGCATAAGTGCCATCAGTGGTCGTTGCGGCGACGTTAATGTAGTCAGCGGAGGGGTGATCGGTGGTGCCGTTGCCGGGTCCGGCGTTGCCGGTGGACATACTGACAAAGGTGCCGGCGCTGGCGACATTGATCAGCGCGGTGTCAAGGGCGTCAAACTCACCGCCGGCACTCCCAGGGCCGCCGCCCCAAGAGTTGTTGAGCACATCAGCGCCGTCGATGGCGATATCCTCCAACGCGGCAATGCCTTCTACGTTGTAGAAAGAACCGTCATGGGTAACGCTGTCGTAGAAGACGCGATAGCTCATCACCCAGGCGCCAGGGGCAACACCGCTGAGGGTGGTGGTGATGCCCAGATAGTCAGCTACCACCTGGTTGCCGGCGGCCGTACTGGCGGTATGGACGCCGTGAGAGGTGCCATCCTTGCCAGGCCAGCTGTTCTCATCTCCGACATCGGGCGGATCCCAATCCCGGAAGTAAGCCCTTGAGACAATGATCTTTTTGTTGTTGTTGGCACTGTCACCCAGGCCGCTGCCGCTGAATGGAGCAGCCGCCGGGTAGTTGAAGCCGGTCCCGTCAAACATGGCGGCCTCATGGTGAACACCGCCGTCCATACTGGCAAACATCACCCCATCACCGGCATTATCCTGACCGCCCACGGCGCTGTGGTCCCACAGCGCTGGCGCATTAATCAGGGGCATACTGGCATAGGTTTGGGGCTGGTGGGCGAAGTCGAGAAAGACCGCCTTTACCATAGGCAGCTGGGAGAGAATCCGGCGGGCTTCCGCGCTGTTGGTAGAGCCGGGATCAACCGCTACACCGTTGAAAACCACCTGGTAAGCAGCTTCAACAGATTGGCCGGCCTCGTTGATGTAAGAAGCTACCGAGACGCCGGCCAACGCCTTGCTCATGGCGGCCACAAAAGCCGCCTGTTCCGATTCCAACTGGGCGATATACGCCTGCGCCGCCGGGGCGTGAACATCCAGCCGGTCGTTGGCGGTTCTCGCCAAGCCGGTCGAAGCAGACAGCTCCGCTAGTGGGAGCGACTGCAGCTGTACAATCAGACGATGGGACGCAATCGGGCCTGCTGGCGCATCGGATTGATAATCTGCGCCGCTGTCATCGAGATGGGCAAAGGTACTGCCGGCCAGTGGGGCCATGACAACCAACGCTATCGTGAGGGTGAAAGCCAAGAGAAGCGCTATCGCCTGCCACGTTCGTTTCTGAAGAATTCGAGACATCGGTATTTTCCTCCATTTCCTGAAGTGGAAACCAATTTCGGTATCACAATCGCAACTTATTCCAGGCTCCAGACCATCAGCTCACCTCCTCTTAAAATTGTATCGTTTCAGACGCCAGTGGGCGCCTGCGGCTACAACCTGGAAGGTGTCCTAGAGATTAGAATGCGATGTGTGAATAGGGAAGCGATGGCTTCTATCGAAGACACCCGCAGGTCAGCATCGATCAAGTAATACCACTCTCTGATTGGCTATGTTGAATTTGGGCAAAGGCTGCGCTTCTCGCCGCTTCCAAGAAAGAACTATGTGGGCATACCAGAAAATCGGTGACATGACTCGCATAGAGTCGGAAAGCGTTCTACAATTTCTTGTGGGCAGACGATGATCTAAAGTGATGGGGTGACGTTGAGTCGATGCGTGGATAGAAAATGGGAAGTGACTTTATTTTAGAGATTTTCGCTGATTCCGTCAAATGGCAAATCGATTTTCTATGCCTGTTATTTGGGCACCTTCCATCCCTACTGCCATAATCCTACATCAGTTTCCTATTACATTCTCTCTCTATCGGCCACCGTTCTCCCTGGTTCTTTATGATTCTTTGGCTATACTCCCAACCATGCCTATATCGACTTCACTACCGGAACTAAACTTCTTCAATATATTGCTGGCAGCGATGCCCATCTTGGTCGTCCTGTACCTGATGGTCGGCAGGCACTGGGGCGGCAGCAAGGCTGGCCCCGCCGGCTGGCTGGCAGCCGTATTAATTTCTCTATTCGCTTTCGGTGCCGGCGGCCCGCTGCTCCTGGTCGCCTGGAGCAAAGCGATCTTGTTGGCGCTGTTCGTCCTCTATATCATCTGGATGGCGCTGCTGCTCTACCAAACCGTTAACGAAGCCGGGGCCATTGAAGCAATCGGTCGGGAACTGCCCGGGCTGGCTCAAGACAAGCCGGCCCAAGCGCTGCTGCTGGCCTGGGTGTTTGGATCTTTTCTTCAGGGTGCCACCGGTTTTGGCGTCCCAGCGGCAGTGGTGGCGCCGCTGCTGGTGGGCCTGGGCTTCACCGCCGACATCGCCGTGGTCATGGCGCTGCTGGGACACGCCTGGGCGGTCACCTTCGGCTCGCTGGGTTCTTCCTTTGTCTCCATGATGGCTACCACCGGGCTGCCGGGAGAGGTGCTGGCGACACCGACGTCGGCCCTGCTGGCTGTCTGCTGTCTGGGCTGCGGCGTAGGCGTCCTGTGGCTGGCTGGAGGTAAGGAGGCGATTCGCCGGCGGGGGCTGCTGATGCTGGTTCTGACCATTATCATGTCTGCTGTTCAGTGGGGCATCGCCGTTGCCGGCCTATGGACGGTGGCGGCTTTTGGCGGCGGCCTGGCAGGGTTGATCGCCATCATCGCCTATTTCACCGGCATCAGGGACGGCCAGGACAAATCATTCAATCCAAAGCGGCTGCTGGAGGCCTTCACCCCCTATTGGATCCTCATCGTGGTGATCATCCTGGGGCAGATGGTCTTCAAAGACGCGCTGGGCATCGTCAAAATCGATCCCACCTTCCCCGAAGTAGTCACCGATTTCGGTTGGCGCACCGCTGCCGGCACCGGCCGATCAATCAATGTTTTCGGCCACGCCGGGGCGCTGCTGCTTTACGTCAGCCTGTTGGCATTCGGCTGGTATCGCTGGCGCGGAACCCTGAAGCAGGGCCAAGTAGCATACAATGGGCGGATCATCTGGCAGAAGACCTTAAGAGGATCTATCAAACCTACCATCGGGATTTACAGCCTGGTGGCTATGGCCCTTACTATGCAGCATGCGGGAATGACCCAGATTCTGGCCGAAGCGCTCAGCGCTAACACCGGACCGATCTTCCCACTGCTTAGCCCCTTTATTGGCGCCCTGGGTTCTTTCATGACCGGCAGCAACACCAATAGCAACGTCGTTTTCGGCCAGCTGCAGCAGCAGACGGCGGCGGCCCTGAACTTGTCGGTGCCCCTGATCCTGGCGGCTCAAACAGCCGGCGGTGCCATCGGCGGCCTCTTCGCCCCAGCCAAGGTCATCGTTGGCGTCAGTACCGTCCCCGGCTCTGATGAAGGCCATGTCTTGAAATTGGCCACTGGCTACGGCCTGGCGATTACATTGATCGTCGGGTTGCTGGTTTGGGCAATCGTGTAAATCTGAGGCGTGAAAAACACCGTTCCTGATCCAGCCCATCGCCGGCGGCGGCCGCGGGGCTGGAC
>JAHEEY010000459.1 GCA_024640485.1 Chloroflexota bacterium
CCAGCGGTACAACCCCGATACCGATAAGTGGGAGCAAGCTTCACCCCTGCCCGACGGGGTGATGAACCCCATCGTCTGCGGCAGCGGCTCCACCCTGCTGGCTGTTGGCGGCGAAGGGCTCGAAGGAGGGGCCTGCCGGGTGCTGGTGTACAACACCTTCACCGACAGCTGGGGAGAGCGGGCCAGCATGCCCACCGCCCGGGCCCACGCCTGCGGCGCCCAGCTGGGCGGACTGCTCTACACCATCGGCGGCGCCGCCGAGAACCAGGGCAGCTGCGCCGTGGTAGAGGCGTATGACATCGTCAGCGACAGCTGGCGCCGGCTGGCCGACATGCCCACCCCCCGGCAGGGTGCGGCGGCGGCGGCGGTCGCCGGCATGGTCCTGGTCATCGGCGGCAGCGCCGGCCCCGGCACCGGCCTGCTCTCCCTGGTGGAAGGGTACGAACCCGACAGCGACAGCTGGCGCCGGCTGGCCGATTTCCCCGTCCCGGCCGCCGCCATGACCGCCCGGGCCGTCGATGGCGCCGTCATCACCGCCGGCGGCACCCAGAGCGAACGCCCCTGCGTGGGCAGCAGCGCCGTCTACCGCTACACCCCCGCTTCCGCCTGACCTATATGCCCCGCTTCCGGACGGCCCCTTTGCCATCATCCTAAGTGACTACGCGAATTTTCGTTCCCCGCCGGTTCCCCTGAAACGCAAAAACAGCGGCTGTGCCGCTGTCTCTATGCTGCTTCTATTTGGTTGGCTGCTGCCTCTAGACACCTACGCTGTGGCCCAGCAGCTCCATCAGCTCGCTGAACATCTTTCGGTGCTCCTGCTGGTCTAAATCAATCGCTTCTGACTCCAGGTAAACGGCAAACGCCTCTTCGCGCCGGCTGTGCGCCTGCTGTCCCAGCCGCTCCGCCCGCATATGAAAAAACAGTTGGTCTTTCAACCGGTTATATTCGTCTCTGCTGAACGCCGTGATTCTAGAGCCCATCACCCTATTCCTTCATACTTAGCGGCTGCCGCGCATCTTAATACACCCGTCCCCTTCACAATCAACTCTGATGCAATATCATATCATTTTCACCCTATTGGTGGCAATAGCCTGGGCGGAAATTTAATCTTTTGGCTATAGCTGCCAGTGGTGGTCTTCGCGGTTTTTATTTGGAAATGCCCAGCCGCCCACCCTTATGCTATACTATTTTCGGCGGGCAGCGTCTCATGCCTGGCTGAAAGTGCCGGAAACCATCTAAATGGAGGCAACCATGCCAACCACGACCACATTTGATCAGAAACTACAGAAGTACGCCCAGGTGATCTGCCGTGTAGGCGCCAATCTGCAGCCCGGACAGCGGCTGGCTGTCTCAGCCGACATTGCCCACCGGCAGCTGGTTCGCCACATCATCCGGCTGGCCTACCAGATGGGCGCCCGGCTGGTGGAAACCCTTTACTACGACGATCTCACCAACCTGATCCGCTTCCAGGAAGCCCCCCGCGACTCCTTCGACCAGCTCACCTCCTGGCGCGTTGACGCCATGGTGGAGTTCGCCAAGGGGGGAGACTGCTACATCGACCTGGACGGACGGTCGCCCGATCTGCTCGCCGGCCAGGACCCCGAATTGATCGCCGTCCATATGAAAGCCAGGGCCGCCGCCGCCCAGCCGTACTACCAGCTGATGCGGCAGGGGATCTCCACCTGGTGCGCCAGCACCGTCGCCGGCGCCGGCTGGGCCGACAAAGCGCTCCCCCACCTGCCGCAGGAGCAGCGGCTGCCGGCGCTGTGGGAGATGCTTTTCGACATCACCCGGGTCAATGAGGAAGATCCCGTTGCCGCCTGGCATGCCCACATCGAAGCGCTGGGTCATCGCCGCGATTACCTGGACGGCAAGCAGTACCACGCCCTCCGTCTGACCGGACCGGGCACCGACCTCACCGTCCACCTGGCCCCCAATCACCGCTGGCAGGGAGGCCAATCATTCACCCAATCGGGGCAGCCCTTCAGCCCCAACATCCCCACCGAAGAGCTGTTCACCATGCCCCACAGAAGCTATGTGGAAGGGGTGGTCCGCAACAGCAAGCCGCTGAGCCTCTCAGGGGTGATTGTCGACCGCTTTGAACTCCATTTCTCCCAGGGAAAGGTCGACGG
This sequence comes from Chloroflexota bacterium, assembly GCA_024640485.1. Lineage (GTDB taxonomy): Bacteria > Chloroflexota > Anaerolineae > Promineifilales > Promineifilaceae > JAHEEY01. Next base: position 2,133 of record JAHEEY010000459.1, read on the forward strand.
CTTCTCCGCTGAAACCGGCGAAGACAGCCTGCGCCGGCTGCTGGATATGGATGAGGGCGCCCGCCGGCTGGGTGAGATCGCCCTGGTCCCCCACAGCTCGCCCATCTCCCAGTCCGGGGTCACTTTCTTCAACACCCTCATCGACGAGAACGCCTCCAGCCACATCGCCCTGGGCCAATGCTACAACGACAACCTCGCCGGCGGGCAGCAGATGAGCGAAGAAGAGATCGCCGCTGCCGGCGGCAACCGCAGCCATGTCCATGTCGATTTCATGATTGGCTCCGCCCAGACCGATGTCGACGGCCTCACCGCTGACGGCGGCGTGGAGCCGGTGATGCGCGCCGGCGAGTGGGCCTTCTAGCCTGACCCGTCGCTGACTCCCAAACCGAACCATTTTCATCGGAACCACTGCCGCTGGCTGGCCGCCGCCAGCCGCGGTGCGGCTGATCCCGCTGGTTGGCTGGTTGGCTGTTAGGCGGAAGATTGAGCTGTCTGCCCCCAGGATCGGACAGAGCCCCTGGGCGGGGCTCTGTCCTGGGAAGAGGAGGAGAAAAAAGGAGACTATATGAGTGAGCGTCAGCCAGCGAATAGCCCACAATGGACGGTCAGGTTCGCTTTCCGCTCAGTTGGAAGCGCCCAGAAGCTTAAAATAACGCAGCTAAAACGGGCGCATCTATATCCAATAGGGTACTGCTAATTAAGTTATTCTGGCCTCGCGGCTACGATGTAGGCGTCATGTTTCGTCTTGTCTGCTCCCATTTAAGAGTATAACATATAAAGCACGTTATGTGAACCCCCAAAGTGACCAACTCACGATTTCTTAAGGTTTCTGTTACAATGCGGGGGCATCTGCCGGGAGACCGTATTTGGCGGCCCAAAAACGGCGGCAAAACCACAGCAAAGCTCACCAAATCTGCCGCCGCCGCGGCAGGGATTCCAGCGCCGCGCCGCCGCCGCCAGCTTTCTGTTGCCCCGTCCGGGTAATAGGTATAATTCCCACGTCGGCGGCCCCTGCCGCTGCGGCGAAACAGCACGCCGCCGGGTCCAACTTGCGGGCCGGCACCCGCCCGCGCCAACCGTTTGGAGGGTCCGTGAAGATCAAACAATCAGTCTGCCTGCCGATGATGATGCCCGCCGGCGCTGACCGCCGCCGTTTCCTGGAACAGATCCACGCCATCGGCTACCCGGCGGTGGAAATCTGGTCCCGGGAGGATGATTTCGCGCAGCTGCTGGCTGAATGCCGCCAGCAGGGGCTGGCGCTGATCTCCATGATCGGCCACCGGAGCGTGCAGCAGGGTCTCAACGACCCCCGGCAGCACAATCGCATCGAGGAAGAGCTGGCCCTCTCCATCCAGATCGCCGCCGAACAGGGCATCGCCAACCTGGTCTGCTTCACCGGCAGCCGGCTCCCCGGCATCAGCCGGGCCCAGGGGATCGACAACAGCGCCGCCTGCTTGAGCCGGGTGGCCCCCTATGCCGAAAAAGCCGGGGTCACCCTCAACCTGGAAATGCTCAACTCCAAACGGGACCACCCTGGGTACCAGGGGGACAGCACCCCATTCGGACTGGAAGTGATCCGCAGAGTGGGCAGCCCGGCAGTCAAACTGCTCTACGATATCTACCACATGGGGGTGATGGAAGGGGATATCATCCACACCCTGACCGGCTCCATCGATCTGATTGGCCATATCCACACCGGCGGCGTCCCCGGCAGGCATGAGATTGACCAGACGCAGGAGCTCAACT
>JAHEEY010000460.1 GCA_024640485.1 Chloroflexota bacterium
ACGGCCGTCCTGGGTGACCATCAGCCCGGCGATGTCATGGTCCAGCAGGGCATCTAGCCCGACGGATGAGCCGGCTACCAGAGTGGCGGTGGCCCAGGCCTCGGCATGAGCCGCATCTTCAGCAAAAACGGTGGCGGTCAAGCCGTCGGTCTGGGCAGGGCTGCCGGTCAATGGATCGATGAGATGGTGCATCAGCCGGCCGTTACGCGTCCAGGCCCGGTAATCGATACCAGATGTTGCCAGAGCCCCGTCAGCGAGCCACAAGGGGGCGATATCTTCTGCCGCTGATTCCGGACCGGCCCAGGGGGCAGTGATGGCCACCGGCCAGCCGGGGAAGCCCAACGGGGCGACGCCTGCGACCAAATCGCCGCCGGCGTCGACCAAACAAGGGCCGGCGGCTTCCATTAAACTGACGGCCTGCTGGGCCGTGTCCCCTTTGGCGATTCCGCCTAAGTCGATATGGACACCAAGGGGCAGTTTCACGGCACGGCGACTGGGGTCAAATTGGATGGTTGACCATTGCCCTAGCAAAGGCGTGGTTTCTGACGCGAGACCGTTTCTCGGCCCGGCGGCCATCTCGTCGAAGCTTTGAGCGTATCCGGCATGGCGCAGGGCGTTGAGCAGGGTGGGGTCGAAACGGCCGTCGGTCAGGGCGGCCATCTCGACCGCCAGGGTCAGCTGACGCCACATCAGGGCGGAGAGTTCCACCCATTGGCTGCCGCGGGCGTTGAGCTGGGACAGCTCGCTGTCGGGCCGAAAGCGGCTCAGGGCTTGCTCGTTGGCGGCAAACAGCGCTTCAACCTGCTCAAAGGTTTGGGCGGCAGCGTCACGGTCTGCAGTGTCCAGCCAAAGGGTGACGCTGCTGCCCATTGCCCTAAAAGCATGGCTTCGCCAGGTCAGCGGATAATCAGGTTCGGTCATGGTATTACCTGGATGAACTTGAACGAGCAATAGGCTTCAGCCGAGGCTGCACCACGCCAGGGATCGGCGGCAGCTGAATCTGAGAGCCTCTGCCGGAAGGGGGCAGCAGTATGATCAATTCGCTTTGTTCAGGCTCAAGGATTGTGGTTGGCTGTTGGCTAACAGCCAATGGTGATGGCTGCGCTGCCGCTTTCAAGTTGAGCAGCTGCGTTCCGGCAAGGGCAGCGGCCAGACTGCTGGAGAACAGCAGCGTTTTGAGCTTGGCCGTGTTCCTCTTCGGCCGTCGGGCGCGGTTAGTCGCCGTCATATTCGTGCTCCTCATGATCTTCGTGGTGCAGCAGGCCGTCGTCACTGACAAGGGTAAACCTCTGATCAGCGGTGCCGCCAGGGGCGTTCAACTGATCTTGCATCTGCAGGATCCTCTGATTGGCCAAATCGACCTGGGTCTGATAGGCGTTTTCGCGGCTCTGCATGGTTTGTACGGTGTTTTCCAGCTCAGCGCTGTACTGCTGCCATGCCTGCAGCGCTTCTTCTGCGGTCAGGTCATTGGTTGGCGATTGAGCTGCAGGGGCAGATTTGGCGGGGCTCGGATTGACATTATCGGTCAACGCCCCTAAATTCTCATATCCAAGTGCCAGCAGGGTAATGATCAACAGCCCTAAAAACGTTCCCACAGCCCAAATGGCTTTCATACGATTCATGTGTACCTCCAAAAAGTAAACGGTATCAATCAACACCTGAGGCAATCATATGCCGTTTGGAGGCGCCGTGGGTTAAGCCAGCTCTAAACAATGTTAAATTCAGCTTAAATCTACAGGTGATCATTGATTAAGGTGGCCTGCTGTGCCACAATCAAGGTCATGAGCTCTGTACTGATCGTAGATGACGAAAAATCGATAACAGCGCCGCTGGCTAGAGCGTTGACTCAGGCAGGTTACCGTACCCTGGTGGCCAACGACGGCCGGGAAGGGCTGGCATTGGCCCGCAGCCAAAAACCGGATGTGGTGGTGCTGGATGTGCTGATGCCCGGTATGGACGGATGGGAGATGTGCCGGACTCTTCGGCAGGAAAGCACCGTGCCGATTCTGATGCTGACAGCGCTGGGCGAGGAAGTGGATCGGGTCTTGGGCCTGGAGCTGGGCGCTGATGATTACCTGACCAAGCCGTTCAGTACCCGGGAATTGATCGCCAGGCTGAGGGCGCTCTTGAGGCGCCTGGAGCTGGACCGGCGGCAACAGCAGGCGGAAGATACCCTGACGGTCGGTGAGATAAGAGTGGAGTTGAACACGCACCGGGCTTTCCTGGGTGATCTTGAACTGCCGCTGCGCCAAAAAGAGTTTGATCTGCTGGCACTTCTACTCAGCCGCCCCGGTGAGGTGATCAGCCGGGCGGAATTTTTCGACCGGGTGTGGGGGACGGATTGGCTGGGAGACACGCGGACGCTGGATGTTCATATTCGTTGGCTGCGGGAAAAGATCGAACTCAATCCCAGCCAACCGCAGCTCATTCAAACGGTGCGAGGCGTGGGGTATCGATTTACGAGAGAGGGGTCATGAGCATTCGGCTTTCTTCACTGCGAACACGGCTGCTGCTGGCGTACGCCGGGCTGATTCTGGTAGGGTTCACGGCGTTGGCGATGCTGGCCGGCAGCCAGATGTCGTCGGGCACGGTGCAGGATTACAGCAGCGGCCTGGCAAATCAAGCGCAGCTGGTGGCCCGGGCGCTAAAAGAGCCGGTTGAACATCTGTTGGACGGAGAGTCCAGCCAGGCAACCGTGCAGGGGGTGCTGCTGACCTACGCCAATCAAACCTCGATCGATGTGGTCCTGCTGGATCAGCGCGGCCGTTTCGTGGCCAGCAGCAGCGGAAATCAGGTTGAGGCCGGGGCGCCGGAAGTTGAGGCGGCGTTGGGGGGAAGCACCGGCACCAGCATCCGGTCTGATATGGCGTACGCAGCGGCCCCAATCCTAGAAGAAGGAAGGATTATCGGGGTGGTGCAGATCGCGGCGCCGATCTCAAATGCCCAGAGGTTGATACAACAGCGATGGATGGCTCTGGCTGGGGCGGTGCTGGCGGTGACCGCTGTTGCCGGGGCGGCAGCCTTCTGGCTGTCGAAGACATTGACCCGCCCGCTGGAACAGCTGCGACAGGCGACGGTGGAGATCTCGGAAGGGGAGTTTTCGCGAAGCCTGCCGGAAGACCGGCTGGACGAATATGGTGAAGTGGCCAGGGCGTTCAATCAGATGAGCGGCAGGGTGAAGTCGATGATTGAGGAGCAGCGGGCATTCGCCAGCAACGCTTCTCACGAGCTGCGCACGCCGCTGACAGCGATACGGCTGCGCAGCGAGGCGCTGCGAGAAGGGGCGGTAGACCGTGATTTGGCGCAACAGTATATCATCGATATTGATGATGAGGTTGGGCGGCTGGGACAGTTGGTCCAAGAGCTGATGCTGCTTTCTCAACTGGATGCTGGGCGAATGCAGCCCGGAGATGAAGCGATCGACCCTGTGCGGCTGGCCCGCCATCTTATCAGTGAGACAGCGGCGGAAGCGGCGAGCCGGGGCATTCGTGTTGCCCTGGATGCGCCTGAATCCCTCCCTCAGATCGCTGCCGGACAGCTGCATGCGTCGATTGTGTTCCGAAATCTGCTGAGCAACGCGATGAAATACTCGGCTGACGGCGGCCAAATCAGCTGGCAGATCATCCAAGAAGAGGGCGCGATTCTGCAGGTAGTCCGTGACCACGGGCTGGGCATCAGCTCGGAGGATCTGCCGCGGCTGTTTGAGCGGTTTTACCGGGCTGATAAATCCAGATCGCGGGCAGTCCCAGGGACAGGACTGGGCCTTTCTTTGGTGAAGTCCATTGTGTCATTTTATGGGGGAAGCGTGTGGTTGGAGAGCGAGGGCGCCAGTAAAGGGACGGCGGCATACGTGCGCTGGCCGATCAGCAATAGGGCG
>JAHEEY010000068.1 GCA_024640485.1 Chloroflexota bacterium
ATGCGCCGATTACCCGCCGGCAGCCCTCAATATCTGGGCCACCAGCTGGTCCACCGGAGCGGTGATATCCAGCGGCAGCGCTTCTTCAGGGCCTGGCTCTTCCAGGGTGGCGAACTGGCTGTGGAGCATCTCCGCTTTCATGTAGTGCCCCTGCCGACCCTTCATACGGTTCCATATGGTGTCAAAATCGCCCTTCAAGAAGATCAGGTGGACCCCGGCATTTCCTTCACGCAGCTGGTCGCGGTAGATCCCCTTGAGAGCGGAACAGGCGACCACCGCCGACTCGCCGCGTCCGAGATGCTCGCCTATCAAGTCGTGCAGCCGGGCCAGCCACGGGCGGCGGTCATCGTCGTTCAAGGGGGTGCCGCTGGCCATCTTGGCCACGTTGGCGGCCGGATGGAAATCATCGCCGTCGAAAAACGGGCAGCCGAGCTCAGCCGCCAGCGCTTCGCCGACGGTGGATTTGCCGCAGCCCGACACCCCCATCATGATATACGCTGCTGCTTGTGCCAAGTCTACGCTCCTTTCTGCGGTCTGGTCCGGTAAAGCATTTCCCCCGCCTTGGGGACGTACAGGATCCCTTCATCTTCCCGGTCCTGCCATTCGCTGATGTCGATACGGTCAGGGTCAACATACCCCAAGGCTAGCTGCTGGCAATCTTCCGGCGACAGCCGGGTAGCCAGGCTGACGCTGGCACGTGGGTATTCTATGCCGTTTTCATACCTGCCGTCGCCGCGGACGTGGGTGCTGTGGGCCAGCACGCCCAGGGGGAGATGCTTGAACCGGTCCCACTGTCCCAGGATATACGGCAGCACATGGTAGCCGACTTCGTAGATGTATTTGCCGTGGACATGGCTGACTACGTCCAGATGGGGGGCGTAGATGATCAGCTCGCCCCCTTCAGCCAGGGCCGGCTCCAGCTTGTACATCGCCTTGCCGCCGGTCCACAGCTCGTCATACATCGGCGGGGCGCAGGAGAGCACCTTCTGGTACGGCTTGTCCACCCAGATAATGTGCCGCTCCGAGGAGAGATCTGCGGCGGCGCTCCAGGCGGTGAGATAATCGCCGATGAACATCCCGGCCAACCCTTCGCCAGCTACAACCAGGGCTATCAAGGTGGAGGGGGTGCGCAGGTGTTCGGCGGCGGCGTGAATCATGTCCCTTACCGGGGTCTCTTTGATGCCGATGGTACCCCGTACCCCGGCCAAAGCGCCCAGCCAATGGGTCACGTTGATCATGTCGGCCGCCGAGACGCCTGGGAAGAAATATTTGGCGCCGCCGGAAAAGCCGACCACTTCGTGGGGGAAGGTGGGCCCTAGAATCATGACGTGGTCATATTCCAACACCCGCCGGTTGATGTTGACGGCCACATCGCCGCCCAGGGTATGATGCCAGCGGTCGCCGGCGATCTCCTGGATCTGCGATTTGGGCAGGGTGGCGATGGTGGTCAGGCTGTCTGGCCCTTCCCATTCATGGTTGAAGAGGCCGACATGTTGGTAGCGGTCCTGCCTCTCCTCGGCGCTGATCCCTACCAGCTTGTTGAGCTGATCCGGCGCCAGTGCCGGATGGGTGCCCAGGGCGACCATGAAGTCCAATTGGGCGGTATCGTGCAGGATAGCCACCAGCCAGCGGAACAGCTTGGGCAGCGGGATGGTGCGGGTGTGGTCGGGAATCAGCACCAGCAGCTTTTCACCAGTGTGCTTTCCTTCCAGCCCTTTGGTTAACGTCTGACGAATGGTGTCGTCGTCCAGCAGCTGGTTCTCAAGAGCGGTTGCTTGTATCTCTATCATCGTGTCCTCCCAGGATCAGGAAGCGTCGCTGGCTGCCAGCGATCGCCTCCTCTAGACACCACTATATGCTGAAAAGCCGCCGTCGATGGGCAGCACCACGCCGGTGACGAAGTTGGAAGCCGGCGACAGCAGCCAAAGGACCGCGCCCAACAGATCTTCCGGCTTGCCGAAACGGGCCATGGGGGTATGGTCAATAATCTTCTGCCCGCGGGCGGTCAAATCGCCGCTGTCCGCTTCGGTCAGCAGGAATCTGTTTTGCTCAGTCAGGAAGAAGCCGGGGGCGATGGCATTGACCCGGATCGAAGGGTCGTATTCCTGGGCCATGTGAACCGCCAGCCATTGGGTGAAATTGCTCACCCCGGCTTTGGCAGCCGAATAGCCCGGGATGCGGGTCAGCGGCGTGAAGGCACTCATCGATGAGACGTTGAGGATGATCCCTTCGCCGGCGTCAGCCATCAACCGGCCGAAAACCTGGCAGGGCAAAATGGTGCCCACGATATTGAGGTTGAAGACAAAACGGAGCGCTTCATCCGGCAGATCAAAGAAGGACGCCTCGGCACTGGTGGTCGCCTTGGGATGGTTGCCCCCGGCGGCGTTGATGAGCATGTCGATCTGGCCGAATTCCGCCTCAATCGCCGCTGCCGCCTTCTCCAGCGGCTCCCGGCTGAGCACGTCGCCGTAGATAACCATATATCTGCCCGGGCCGGCGTCCATCGATGTTTTGACGGCATCCTGCAGCTCCAGATTGCGGTCCAGGACCGCCACGTTGGCGCCGCAGCCAACCAGGGCGCAGGCCATCTCGCTGCCCAGCACCCCGCTGCCGCCGGTGATCACCACCGTCTTGCCGCTGAAGTCATACCATTGGGTTAATTGTTGTAAGTTCATCGCTCTCTCGCTTCTTTAGTCTCTTTGGTTCGTTCTTGAGATCTCCCTGGCTGTGCCCGGCAGATCGATCTAGCTGAATGGCTGTAAATGACGGGCGAAATGACTTTCCAGCCCTCGCCGGAAATCCGCTTCATGGGCAGCGATGAAGCGGCCCAGCTCATCGCCGAAGGTGTCCAGAATAGAGCCGAAGGTGACGTGCAGCAGCTGCCGGGCATCGAACTGCTCCAGCAGATCGGGCAGTTGGCCGTCGCTCAGCTGGCGGCTGAAGGGGACCTTTTCCGGCAGGCAGTCGATGAAGTAGCTCTTGCGGTCAGTCTGGAACTTCTGGTGGGCCAGATCGAGCATCTGCCGGAACAAGGGCGGGTTCTTGGCTGCCGCTACCCGCACCGCTTCCAGATAGCTGGTGCCGGCAGTCTTGACGTGGGCGTACCCCCGGGCGTGCTGGTTGATGATGCCGTAGATGCTGAATTTGTCAGAGCCGGTGTGGATGCTCAATTTGTAGCAGTCGAAATGGTGCAGAATGGCCACATGTTTGATCAGTTCCGCTTCAAACTCGGCGATGTCGCCGATGAAGTCGACCCCTTTCTGGAACTTGCCCACAAACCGGGGGGCCAGGCTGACCAGCTTGATGTCCCGCCGGATCAGCTCGTTGGCGATGAAGTAATGTTCATGGATCGAGGTAGGGGTGTCGGTTTCGTCCACCGACATCTCCAGATCATATCCTTTCCCGGCCATCTGCTGGTCCAGGGCGGCAGTCACTGTGGTGGTATGCAGAACGGCCCGCCCGTACTTGACCAATGCTCGCAGGAAGATCTCCTCGTCGAAGTCCAATGCCAGCCTCTTGAGCTGCAGGGTGCCGGCACAGTACCGTTCGAACATCGCCGCGTAGGTGGTGCCTATCCGGTCCCAGGGCAGCGCCTCCGCCTTGGCCCGTAGAGTTGCCAGGTCGTCCGTCTGGGCATCATTATCGACATGGTCGCTGGGGTCAATGGTGTAAAAAGTGTAGCCGGCAGCCACGAAGGGGGGCAGGTCGGGGACATCCTTGACATGATCGGCGTCGGCGCCCCACGGCTCCCGCCATCCTTCCTCAATCACGCCCCACATGGCGTCATCCAGGACGATCTGCGGCGTCCGTCCGGTGCGGCTGTTCTCCCGAACCGACTGCTGGGCGAAGATGGGGGCGATCGGTTTGTCCTGAACAGCCGCCCGCAGCGAGGCCACATGTCCAGGGGTGGCCGAACCCATGCGGTCGCCGAAGCCGAAAGAGGTCTGCCGGCCCAATGGGACCGGCGTCAGCCAGGGCAGCCGGCGGCGCATTTCGGCGGCGTTTTCCGCCGACAGCGGGCAGATTAGGGTGCCGTGGTCGCTGCTGCCGGAAAAGCCGGCGTTATCACCCTTTACCAACAGCTGTCGCTGGCCGCCGCCGCTCAGCCGTCCCAGGGCGTAGCTGGTATCACCCTGGGTGATGATTGAATTGTGGTAAATCTTCCCCCCTGGGAATGAAAAGTCACTCATTCTGATCTCTCCAAAAATAGGCGAAACGTCGGCACAGCTCCGGGCGCCGCAATTCCTTAAAGGTTGTAGGCGCTTTTGGCCAGGTCATAGGCCAGCGCGGCGCACATCTGGTGGGCGTCTTCTTCATCAATCATGCCCCGTACCAGCAGTCCGGCCACCCAGTTGGCCCCGGAGCGCCGCCATACATCGTGGCGGGCGGGAATGGATAGGTACGCTCTGGTGTCGTCATTGAATCCGACGGTGTTGTACAGCCCGGCCGTTTCCATCACCTGGTCGAAGTAGCGGCGGATGCCGTTGACGCTGTCATGGAACCACCAGGGCGGCCCCAGCTTCACTGCCGGATAATGGCCCGCCAAGGGGGCCAGCTCCCGGGCGTAGGTGGTCTCGTCCAGGTTGAACAAGATCAGGCGTAATGCCGGGTTATTGCCGTAAGCGGCCAGCAGCGGCTGCAGCGACCGGGTGAAATCGGTGCGGATGGGGATATCGGCCCCTTTGTCCAGGCCGAACTTCTCGAAAATCGCCGAATTATGGTTGCGGTAGGAGCCCACGTGGAGCTGCATCACCAGCCCGTCCTCGACGCTCATCCGGGCCATTTCCATCAGCATATGACCGGTGAAGTTGGCGGCATCTTCCACGGTAGCTTTGCCGCTCAAGGCGCGGCTGAAAATCGCTTCTACTTCAGCGCCGCTCAATCGCTGGCTGTGAGCCGTCAGCGCCCCTTGATCGGTCGCTCTGGCGCCCATCTCCTTGAAGAAAGCCCGCCGGCTCTCAACTGCCTGGATATAGCTGGCGAAGTCGACCACGTCGATGCCGGAGACGGCGCTGAGTTTGTCGATCTCCTGCTTCCAGCCGGTGGCGTCGATATTGACCACCCCGTCAGGGCGGAAAGTGGGCCGGATGGTGCCGCCCCAGCCGGAAGCTCGCACCGCCTGGTGGTGTTCCAGGGAATCGGTAGCGGCGTCGGTGGTGCAGAGCGTTTCAATGTTGAACTGCTCAAACAGCGCCCGCGGCTTGAATGCCGGCGAGCTCAGCTTGCTGTCGATCTGATCGTAGATGGCATCGGCGTTGGCCCCGTTCAGCTTCTCACTCACCCCGAAAACGGAGCGCAGCTCTTCATTGAACCAGCTGCCGGTAGGGGTGCCCTGGAACAGGTAGAAATGGTCCGCGAACAGCTGCCATATCTTGCGGTGATCGCCCTCGCTCTGGCCGCCGTCCCGCCTCGGAATCCCCAGCTGTTCCAGCTGGATACCCTGGGCGTAGAGCATGCGGAAGATGTAATGGTCGGGGATGATCAGCAGCTCTACCGGCGAACCAAAGGTGTAATCCGGGTCTGAGAACAGCCGCGGATCCACATGCCCGTGAGGGCAGAGCAGCGGCAGATCTTTGATACGCTCATACAGCGCCATGGCGGCATCCCGCTGAGTGGGATCGGGATCGAAAAACCGTCCAGGTGATAAGTGCCATTGTTTCATGCTCATATGCCAGCCTCCTGGTCTCGTCTAGCGAGTGGATGGGTACTGCCAATTGCGGGCCGCCCGCAGCATGGCATCGACATTTTCTGGTTTGGTATCTGGGGAGACGCCGCCGCCGAAAGAGAGGATCATCCCCCCTCCGGGCGCCGCTTTATCCAGACAGGCGATCGCCGCCTTCTCGACCTCTTCCGGTGTGCCACGGGCGCCCAGCCCCAGAGGGGCCACATTGCCCATCAGGGCCACCCGGTGCCCCATCGCCGCTTTGACTTCGGCGATATCCGCTTCATGGGTGAAGTTGAACACATCGAAATTGGCTTCAGCGAACGCTTCATGCAGATGCGGGCAGGGGGTGTCGTTGTGGTACACCTTCACCAACCCGTCGAACTCGTCGAATATCCGGCGAAGATGGGGCTCGACGAACTCCTGATAATGATTGACCGAGACCATGCCCACCACATCGTCCAGCAGCATGATCCCTTCCGGCTCGGTGAGGGTGTCCAGCTGGGCGTGGAGCCAGCGGATGATGGTGGTGGTGACCTTGTCCAGGAACTTGTGGACTTCCTTGGGGTGCATCACAATGCCCATCATCAGCTCGGTGATGCCGGTAATCCAGCCGGCAGTGACCATCGGCCCGCGGGCGGCGACCATCTTGATCCCCAGCCCTTCCGGGTGCAGCCGCGCTTCCATCTGTTCGTAAAGGCGCAGCAGCAGGGGCATGAAGCCGTCCTCATGCACGTCCGGCAGCGGGGCGTCGGCCCAATGGCTGATGTCGGTGGTCACCGGCTCAATCGAGGGGGGCATATTTGAGTGGAAATGGACGCGGGCGCCGAAGGCCGAGGGCAAATCGGCCATGCCGTACTCCACCCAGAAACCCGGGATCCAGACCGCATCGGGGAAGCGGGTCAGCAGATCCATGTTGATCTGCAGCCATTTGTCCGGGTAAAGGAAGTAATCCAGGGTGTTGATGCCGGCGTAGCCTGGCAGCCAGGGGCTGTCGACGATCAGGGCTACTGGGACCTGGTCGGGCTGTTCGAGGCGGGCAGCTTGTTTAAATCGATTCCAATTGCTGTTCATAACTCTCCTTTGTTAAGCTCCCAGCTTTCGATACTGTTCCACGACCTGGGCCATGGCGTAAATGTTTTCGTCGGGGGTGCCGAAGTCCATATTGATGCAGCAGATGCCGGCGTTTTCCAGCGGGCCGGCGCTCTTCAGCAGCATTTCGGTGTCGGCGGCGATTTCCTGCGGGGTCCCATTGAGCATCCGCACCGGGTTCAGCCTCAAATTGAGGAAGGTGCCCGGCAGCGCCGCCCGCACGGCGGCGACGTCTGAGCCCCAGCCGACATCGACCATGGTCAGGGGCAGTTCCGCGTATATCGGGGCGATCTTGTGCAGGTTGCTGCCGCAGTGGTGGATGCCGTACGGCTGGATCCGCGCCGCCATGCTCTTTTCCGTTTCCAGATGCATCTGCCGGTAGCTCTTGGGGGAGATCATCTGCACCGAGCAGTTGGCGTGGAGGAACAGCCCGGGGTCGATATGTTCAGTCATCCGGTTGACCGCCACGGAGCAGTCACCGGTGCGCTGCCGCAGATACAGGGCCACATCGACGATCAGCTCGCCGATGATGTCCAGCAGCCGGCGGACCCGCCCCGGGTTCTCATAAAAATCCAGGAACAAGGATTGCCCGTACAAATGGTAGGCGGCATTCAGCAGCCCATCGGTGTTCAAGCCCCCGGTCAGGTATCCCCATTCCGCTTCCAGGGCGTCCATCTGCGGGATCAGCTCGCTCATCGGCCAAAGCGTCCGGAAATCCGGCTTTTCCAGCGCTTCGATCTGGTCCATGGTCAGCGCCATCGGCAGCGGCTGCGGCGCGGCGTCCGGCTGGAACCAAATCTCCGCCCCCAGCAGCGCCGGGATCACAAAGCCGCCAGCGACATGCTGTGAACCGATGATCGGCCTGGGCTGGGGATCCGCTTCCCCCATTCCCAGCTGCCCGAACCGCTGGTGAAGCACCCGACGCATTGCCACATCGTTCCGGATCCGCGTTTCCGGGTCCAGGTAGAACGCCCGGTCAAAGCTGATACCGGCACTCTGGTGCCACCAGTTGGGATTGAAAACCAGTTCGATAGGCAGGAACTGATCCGCGGTTATCGGCTTCATGCGCTGGGCTTCTCCGGAAAGGCGGATTCGGCAGCGGCGATAATCCGGTCCATCAGCCGGTCCAGACGTTCGTCGACAACCTGCCGGGCGGGATCCGCCCCGTACCAGGCGGCGATCTCTTTGGCCCCCCACGAAAAGGGGATGGTGCAGCTGAAATCAGGCGCCAGCCGCTTCACTTTGCTGTTGTCAAAGATCATGCTGTTGGCCTTGTCGCCCAGCAGCCCGGCGCCGACCACCGGGTCAAATGCGTTGATCAAATCTGAAGGAACGTGGACCAGTTTCGGGATCACCCCCAATGCCTGCCCCATGATGCCGTAAATCTGGTTCCAGCTGAGCCACTCATCAGAGGTGATGTGGATCGCTTCGCCGATGGCCCCGGAATGGCCCAACAGCGGCACGAACCCTTTGGCGAAATCGTGATGGTGGGTCAGGGTCCAAAGGGAGCTGCCGTCTCCATACACAATCACAGGCTTTCCCTTAATCATCCGGTCCAGGGTGTTGTAGCCGCCCAGCATCGGGATCTTGGAGGGATCGTAGGTGTGAGAGGGACGGATGAGGGTGATCGGGAACTTCTCCTCCCGGTATGCCCGCACCAGCCGTTCTTCACAGGCGATCTTGTCCTGTGAGTAGTCCCAGTACGGGTTGTCCAAAATGGTCGACTCAACCACCGGCAGCTTCGCCGGCGGCGTCTGGTAGACCGAGGCGGAGCTGATGAACAGGTATTGGTCGGTCTTGCCCCGGAACAGGGTGATGTCCCGCTCAATCTGCTCGGGGATATAGCCGATCCATTGGACCACCGCGTCCCAATGATGGCCGGCCAAAAGCTCCCCGATATCCGGATCATTGATGTCGCCCCGGATGACCTTGGCCCCTGCCGGGATGGGCCGCTTCGTCCGCCCCCGATTGAGCAGATAGAGGTCGATACCCCGCTCCACAGCTAACGCTGAGCAGGCTGAGCTGATCACCCCGGTGCCGCCGATAAATAGGACTTTCATCAATACATTCCTTTCCTGGGCCGCTCAGCTGACCGGCCCAGATGTCTTTGCCAATTGACGCTGTTCACCTATCGGTAAACGCCGTATTCCTGCAGCGCTTCCCACATGGCGATGATATTCGCCGGCGGCACGTCCGCCTGGATGTTGTGAACGGTGTTGAACACGTAGCCGCCGCCCGGCGCCAGGAGGTCGATATTCCGCCTGACGTCATCCTTCACTTCCTGCGGGGTGCCGGTGGGCAGGATGCCCTGGGTGTCCACGCCGCCGCCCCAGAAGACCAGTTCCTTGCCGAACTCCGCTTTCAGCGCTGCCGGCTCCATCCCTTTAGCGGTCGCCTGGATCGGGTTAAGGATATCCACCCCGATCTCGATGAAGTCGGGGATCAGCGGGCGCACATTGCCGTCGGAATGGAACAGCCGTTTTGCATGGGGGGCCAGCTGTTCCTGCAGATCAAAGACCTGCTTCACCCGCGGCTTGATCTGCTTGCGGAACATCCTGGGCGAGATGATCTGGGAGACCTGGGTGCCGTAATCGTCGGCGTAGGTGACCACATCGACCAGGTCGCCCACTTCTTCCAGCGCCGTGCGCCAGTAATCCAGTTTCAGCTCGGTCAGCTTGTCGAAGAGCAGCCCGGACATGCCCGCATCCAGCCCCATCATCAGCAGCAGGTTGGAGGTGCCCACCACTCGCTGGGCGAACTCAAAGATGCCGGCAAAGGCGTCCTTCAGGACCACCGCATAGCCAGCTTGCCGATACGCCTCCGCCTGCTGCCGCAGCCCTGCCACCCGCCACTTCGCCCCCATGTCGGGCCAGGAGAACTGGGCCATTTCCTGGGCGCTGATCTCAAACTTGTCCAGGGGCACCTCAACGATGCTGAAGTACAGCCCTTCCTCTTTAGGCATGTGGTGGGTGATGCCCCACTCGTCATGGTAGGCGTAGGCGTCGCCGGCATCACTGATTTCAATGCCCCAGTTGTGGCTGTTCAGCGGGTAGAGCCCTCGGGTATCAATCCCCAGTTTGGCGGCGACATCATCCTCGACTGTGGCCAACCCCTGAATGGTGTCGCACAGCCGAACGTCGCTTTCCGGCAGCCCCAGCGCCTGCCGCAAGCCGCGGTAGGCGATCTGGTGGATGCCGGAAACCTGAATACTGCCCAGGTCGAAAGGGACGCGGTCTGGTTCTTGATGCTCCAAGGCGATCAACAGCCGTTCACGCCCAATCATTTGGCTGGATATGCTTTCGCCGCCGCGTCGGCATCCAGGTACAGATGGACGTGGGTGGTCTGCCGCAGAATTGATGCCGGGCACGACTCGGTGATCGGCCCGTGAATAGATTGGTAGGCCGCTTCCTGCTTGCGCGCTTCCGGCACGATGCACAGGACCCGCTTGGCCGCCAGCAGCGCCGGGATAGTCAGGGTGATGGCGTGGGTGGGGACTTCATCCAGCCCGCCGAAATGCCCTTCGCCCACCTGCTGCTTGCGGGACATCTCGTCCAGCCGGACCACTTTCACCCAGACCGGGTCGTTGAACTCGGCGAATGGGGGATCGTTGAAGGCAATATGGCCGTTTTCGCCGATACCCATGGCGCACAGGTCGGCCGGGTGGGCCCGCAGCAGGGCGGCGTAATCGGCGCAATCTTTCTCCAGCTGCCCTTCGCGGGCCAGCACTGGATAGAAAGCGGCAGGTGCCTCGATATGGTCCAGAAAATTCAGGTGCAGGAATGCCGGGAAGCTGGCGGTATGTCCTTCCGGCAGGGCCACATATTCGTCCATGTGGAAGATGGTCACCTTGGACCAGTCGATCCCTGGCAGCTGCCGCAGCGCCTTCAAAAAGGTCAGCTGGGAGTTGCCAGTGGCGATGATGATGCTGGCAGAGCCTTTCTGGCTGATGGCCGCTTTGATGATTTCAGCGCCGTCCAGGGCGGCTGCCTTGCCCATCGCTTCATTGGTCTGGTAGACGGTCACCGGCAGCTTGCCGGCTGTGGTGGTTATGATTGGTTGTTCGCTCATCTCGTCCTTCCTTCGGAACTGCTAAATAAAATTTGAAGTCGATTGTTGGTGCAGGAGGCGCCGCCAACGGCTGGCGGCTGCCATCGCATTCAAGGTTGTTATCGTCCCTAATACTGCTGCCAGCGGCCGCCGATGGCGGTGCCCCAGGCGGTGAAGTCCTCGTTGAAGACGGCAATGTCGGCGTCCCTGCCCGCCTTCAGTCGTCCTTTCTGGTGTTCAATACCCAGTACCCTGGCTGGATTCAAAGAAGCCATCCGCACCGCTCGCGGCAGGGAGACGCCCACCTGTTCCATCAGAATGGGGACCATCTGGTTCAGCAGTGTGGTAGAGCCGGCGAATGCGGAGCGGTCCAGCATCATGCCCACGCCGTCGTGGACATCGTAGCTCATCTCGCCCATACTGAACTTGGACCCTTCCGGCAGCCCCGCGCCGCTGGTGGCGTCAGATATGGCGCACAGCCGGTCCGGGCCGATGCATTTGTAAGCCAGCTTCATCAACGTTGGCGGCAGATGCTTGTTGTCGCAGATCATCTCCACAGTCAGCCCCGGATATGTCAGGGTCACTTCCAGCATCCCCGGCTTGCGCCACGGCCCTTCCCGTACGGTGGTTGACTGGGCGCTCCAGATATGGATGATGTGGCGCATGCCGGCGTCGATAGCCGCGGCGACCTCTACTTCTATGGCAGAACTGTGCCCACCGGCAGCCACAATGCCCAACTTGACCAGCTTTCGAGTAAGGCCTATTGCTCCAGGCAGCTCTGGCGCGTAGGTCAACTGCCGGATGACATCATGATGCTCCAGCAGCTGGTCGACGGTGCCGTCATTGGGGTTGCGGATATTGGCCGGGTCCTGGGCCCCGGCCTGGGGCAGGCTGAAATAAGGCCCTTCCACATGGGCGCCCAGCACCTGCGCGCCGGTATGGGTCTCACCCATCCAGCGGCGGGTAAACTCCAGGGAGGCCACCAGGTCTGCGATGGGGGCGGTGGCGGTAGTTGCTACTAAAGAGGTCACCCCGCGCTTGCCGTTCTCTTCGGTGATCACCCGGAACGCCTCTGCCGTCGGTTCATTAAAGGTATGGCCCAGGGCGCCGTGGGTGTGTATGTCGATCAATCCGGGGGTGATGATACGGCCGCCGACGTCAATTTGGGGGACGTCGCTGCCCAGGTAGCCGATGCCGGTGACATCTTCGATGCGGCTGCCGTTCACCACCACTGCCTTGCCGGCGACCACTTCATCGGGTAATACCACCCGGCCGTTGACCAAAGCGTATCGCCCATTGGAGGGCATGGATAAATCAGCTGTCATTTTAGGATTCCTCAATTGCGATTGGTTCAGGCCCCACAGGGGCAAATCGGAACATGCCGTACTGGGCCTGGGCCAATGTACTGTCTCCGGTCTGATGAACGATTTCCCACATCCTGGCGCTCATGCTTTCTAGTGTTGGCCGGTGTGCTTCATCCGCGGTCAGGTTGCGTAGTTCGTGCGGATCGTGTGTCAGGTCGTAAAGCTCGTCTTCATCAAAACCATTGAAAATGTATTTATAATCATCTTGCCACAGCACTCGCTGGCTGTAGTTAAGTCGTTGTCCGTGACATTCGGCAAATGCTTCCGAACGCCAATCGTTCTCCTCGCCGGCAAGCAGCGGCAGCAGGGAGCGCCCCTGGCAGGGGAAAGGCTCGCCCGCAGTCAGCTGCGTGAGGGTTGGGGCCAGATCCAGCAGGCTGACGATCGGGTCTACCGTCCGCCCTGCCGGGATCCCCGGCCCGCTGAGAATCAGCGGCACCCGGTACGCCCCTTCAAATGCCGGGATGCCCTTGAGCATCAGCCGGTGTTCGCCCATGTAATCCCCATGGTCCGAGGTAAAGACGATCACCGTGTTCTGGCGCATTCCCAGTTCATCCAGCCTGTCTAACAGCCGGCCGATCTGCTCATCGATCATGCTGCAGCTGGCGTAGTAGCATGCCGTCGCTTCCGAGAACTGCTCCCAGCTGAGATCCTGCCACACCCGCTGGATGCGGCGGTAAATGCCCGGGCGGTCGCTCAACGGGTCATCGAAACTTGCCGGCGGTTGGATATCACCCGGCTGGTACCGCTGGTAATACTCCCTGGGGACCACGTATGGGTCGTGAGGCGCCTCAGAACTGAGGAACAGCGCCCAGGGCCGCTCCGGGTCGGCGGCTGCCCGCTCTAAAAATCCGATCCCATCTGAATACAGCTGGTATTCCGGCAGCGATTCCACCGGATCATCGGTGACCCCGTACAAGGGGAAGTCCCGGTACCCCTTCTGGCTGACGCCGCCCCGCGGTGACATTTCCCCGCCCATCTCCACCAACCCCAGCTTCTGTTGGTACTTCTCCACTTCATACTGTTCAAAGCCGAACCGCTCCAGCTGATTGCTGCGCTCCACATGCCATTTGCCAAAATAGGCGGTGTGGTAGCCGGCCTGCTGCAGCTTCTGCGGCCAAACCGGCAGCGTGGCGTCGAAGCTGGCCCGGTAGCTGGGGACCGCATGGGTCACATCGACCATCCCATGGCTGTGGGGCAGCAGCCCGGTCATCAAGCTGGCCCGGGTAGGGGAGCAGATCGGGTTGGGGGCGTAGCTCCGGCTGAACCGGCAGCCGGCAGCCGCCAAGACGTCCAGATTGGGGGTCTGGCACACCGTGCCGGGCTCGATGGTATCGGCCCGCTGCTGGTCGGTGATTATGAAGAGAAGGTTGGGTGATTTCATCATGCGTCGGGTCAGCCGTTCACCCCTCGGCTCCCGATGCCGTCAACCGCTCCAGCACCTTGATGACGCTGATCAGCGCTCGGGGCAGATGGAATGGATCTTTTACCGGAAGCGCTACCGTTTGGGTAAATGGCTTTCCCTGGCGGTCCAGCTTCTGGGTCCATTCGCCGTGTTCGGCCACCGGG
>JAHEEY010000461.1 GCA_024640485.1 Chloroflexota bacterium
TGACACCGTTGTTCTCTTCGTCTCCGACCACGGCGAGATGCTGGGTGAGCGGGGCATGTGGTACAAGATGTCTTTCTTTGAATGGTCGGCACGGGTGCCCATGCTGTTTCACTTCCCCAAAGCTTTTGCCCCAAGCAGGGTTTCCAACAATGTCTCCCTGGTCGATCTGCTGCCCACATTGGTGGATATCGCTGGCGGTGATTTAAGTGCCAGCCTGGCTGCCCCTGTGGACGGCAGCAGCCTGCTTCCATTGATCCAGGGCGAGCGGGCTGATTCACCCGATACCGCGCTCGGCGAACTGCTCAGCGAGGGAGTCATCTCGCCCCTACTGATGATTCGCCGGGGTAGCTTCAAATATGTATACAGCCAGCCAGATCCCGAACAGTTGTACGACCTTTCCGCCGACCCCCTGGAACGTAACAACCTGGCTGAAGATCCTGCCCACCAGCAGTTGAGAAACGCCTTCAGACAGGAACTGGCCGAAAGATGGGATGTCGAGGCTCTGCGCCGGGAAGTGATTGCCAGCCAACAGAGACGCCGGCTGGTGCAAACCTCGTTGATGACTGGGGATCATACCGCCTGGGATTTCCAACCTTTCGAAGATGCCTCTCGAAAGTATATGCGAAATCATCTAGACTTGAACGAATTGGAGCGAACCGCTCGATTCCCATCTCCAGAGGTGCCGGAGCGAGACTAATCGCCGACGGCTGGGACAGCGGCATCCCTGAATCTGGCTTGAGTATCGGTTGGCCCCCTCTCGCTGTACCGCGGAGTTGATCGCAGGTTGGAGTGCCCAACGATGTTGACCGTTAGATGCGCCGCCTGCCGGCAAAAACTATGGAAATACGACAAAGTGGGCCGGGGCCAACTGCTGCGCTGCCATAAGGATCGCATCACGCCGCTCCATACGCTCCCTCAGAAAGATGGCAAGATCTACTGTTTCTGCGGCAAGCCCGTGGGGATTGAAAAAGGCACCAGCATCAGCATGATTTCCGGTGCCTTCATCCACTCTGGCAGCAAGCGAAACTACTGAGTCTCGATCCAACAATCATTGCCCTGGGACAGATCAGGAAGCCAATGGAATGCCTGCCTCACTGAGGCGCTCTTGTATCAGCGAAAGCAGCCGCGGACGCATCTCCGCCGCCTTACCGTACTTCGCTTTCGCCAACACTGTCAGCTCCGTCTGCTGCCCCATCAGCCCTGTCTCGCTGATCACCTGCCAAGGTTCCAGGAGATTAGGCAGTAGATGCATTGCTTCATTTCCCAGTTCGTCCAGCAGCGCCAATGCCGCCGGCAAATCGCTGGTTCCAAGTTTTAAGGTTACGTTGCTGGCAGAGAAGCGCCCACGGCTGAAATTGCGGACCACTCGAATCTCTCCGTTCGGCACCGTGAAAGGCTCGCCGCTGCCGGCCCGGATCAGCGTCGTTCTCAAGTTTACTTTCTCCACCACCCCTTCGACGTCCCCGGCAGCCAGCCCCAGAAGCTGCACCTTCTCACCGACATCATAGATGTCGTCAAAGATGAAGCTGGCCCCTGCCAGAAAGTCACTGACCAGCGGCCGCGCCCCAAGTCCAAATGCGGCGCTGAACAGGCCGACCATCCACACCAACGTGGAAGCGTCTACGAACAGAGAGAAGCTCGACAGCCCGGCCGCCGCGAACACCACAAAGGTAATGGCGCCGGCAATCAGCCCCTGCAGCGTTTCCTGACGGGAATCGCTGGGAGCCCGGCTGCCGCCGGCGAACCGGCTGAGCCGCATGACTGGTCTTGACAGCCGTCTGGCAAGCCGGTGAATCAGCCAGGCCACTATGAAGAAAGCTGCTATCAGCCCAAGCCGATCCCAGCTGATCGCAATCTTTGGCAGAAAATCGACCGTCAAATCAAAAAACATAACTTTCTCCACCGGTCCAACACACTTCATCTGGAAGTATCCAGGCCAGAACTCTTCGCGGATCGCTGGGATACCGCTTCCCCTGCATCCGCCACCTAACTGCTCACCAGTTTATCTCATGCGGCTCATAATATGAAGCTCCCCGTAGGCATGGTAACCTTTTCGGACCCCACCCGTTGACCTATCGCAACTTTCAGAGCAGCCTTGCCTAGAGATAATATTCGGGTTCTGGTATCTCCTCAAGATCGATCGATGTCTGAAATTCCAGCCAGTCAAGACGCTGAAGGATATTGCGAAGTTGGCTTTCAACCACGTCAGGCAGTTGATCATGCTGTAGATCCGGATACGCGTGACCGCCGTTGTGCCGCTCAATGGCTCGTCCGGGGATGCCCACGACTACCCGCTCAGGAGCGACATCCTTGACCACCACGGCATTGGCGCCGATCCTGCTGCCGCTGCCAATGCGGATATTTCCCAACACCTTCGCTCCGGCACCAAACACCACGTCATTCTCTACCGTGGGGTGTCGCTGGCTGCGTGTTGAACTGACTCCCCCCAGGGTAACGCCGTGGTAGATGGTAACGTCATCGCCGACGATGGCAGTCTCCCCGATCACCACGCCGGAGCCGTGATCAATGAACAGCCGCCGCCCAATCCTGGCGCCGGGATGAATTTCAATCCCAGTCAAAGCCCTGCTGAAATAGGCCACAATATGGGCCAGCAGCTTCCACTGTCGAGTCCACAGCCAGTGAGCCAGCCGGTGGGCCCAAACCGCATGCAGCCCGGGCCAGAACAGGGCCACAAATAGGCGGCTGGTAGCAGCCGGGTCACTCTGAAGGACCCGGCTGATATCCTCTCTGAACCTTGCTCCCATGCTAGCTGTCCTCCAGATGGGCAAACAGCTCGGTTGACAGGTACCGCTCGCCAAAGGATGGGATGATTACCACGATCAGCTTGCCTTCGTTCTCGGGCCTGTCAGCCAGCTGCAGCGCTGCCCAGGTGGCGGCGCCGGAAGAGATGCCCACTAACAGCCCTTCTTCGGCTGCCATCCGTCGGGCGGTATTCATCGCGTCCGGTCCGTCTACCTGAATGATCTCGTCGTAGATCTTGGTATTCAATATTCCTGGGATAAAACCGGCGCCAATCCCTTGAATAGGATGCGGCCCTTTTTCACCGCCGGAGAGAACAGCCGAGCCGGATGGCTCCACCGCCACCACCTGCAGTTCCGGTTTGCGACCCTTCAGCACTTCGCCCACTCCCGTGATGGTACCGCCAGTGCCGATACCTGCAACCAAAATATCAATTTCGCCGTCAGTATCGCGCCATATTTCTTCAGCCGTGGTCTGCCGATGTATTTCCGGATTGCTGCGGTTTTGGAACTGCTGTGGCACCCACACATTCGGATCTGCTGCCGCCATCTCTTCAGCCTTGGCGATAGCTGCGCCCATACCGCCGGAGGCAGGGGTCAGGATTAATTCAGCGCCGTACGCCCGCAGCAGTTTTCGCCGCTCCTGGCTCATGGACTCTGGCATGGTCAGAATCAGTCGATAACCCCGCTGGGCGCAGACCATGGCCAGGGCGATACCGGTGTTGCCGCTGGTTGGCTCCACAATCACCGTATCCGGTCCAATCAGCCCATCTCGCTCCGCGGCTTCGATCATGGAAACGCCGATGCGGTCTTTGACGCTGTGTGCCGGGTTAAAATACTCTAGCTTGGCCACCACCTGTGCCGGCGCGTCGTTGGTGATCCGATTCAGCCGAACCAATGGGGTATTACCGATTAGCTGAGTGATATTGTTTGAAATCTTCATGATAATTCTCTCCTCTTCCAGGTAGGTACAAAAAAAAGCCACTAATGTGGCTTTTCGATTACTCTCTTTGATTGAGATACGAGCTGCGTCAGGGGATCATCAGACGCGGCGCCACAGGCTGCGGATTGGCACCAGCGCAACAGAGACAATTAGCTTTCAACAGGT
>JAHEEY010000462.1 GCA_024640485.1 Chloroflexota bacterium
CGCTGTGAGAGAGCCTTTCAACATCGGTGACCGTGTAGAACCCTATCAGCGTCAAGGCTGTCAACACTGTCAAGAGAGGCAGCCACCGGCGTTTCTCCGGCGCCCCCCAACTGCCCAGCCCCAGCCATTTGAGTGAACGGTTCTCTATGCTCATATCAATGATTAATCGGAGTCACGGATTGTATTTTCCAACGTGCATGCTGCTGGAGGCGCGGCTGCCGGCGGCACCAGTTCATCAAACAGTCGTATCGTATGAACTTCTCTGGTTCTCATGTGGGACACCACCATTGGGGATCGCTGTCAGCAGCCTCACTAGGCACAGCGGATCGGTGAAAACTCAGTCGCACAGATCAAACCATGCCCATATCATGCTTTGTGTGTAGAATATGCATGCGCGGACACGAGTAGATTATAGGTTAATCATCTGGGTCAATCAAGCATACCATCGGCTATCTTACCCAGGAGAACCTGGCGAAGCCCGCGGATCACAGCTTCGGACAATGCGGTTTTTTCAGCCGCTTATCCTGGCCCTGAGCATCTGTCCGCAAAAGCTGTGCAAACACAGCTATTAGCATCAAACGTATTGGGCTGAGCGACTCAGCCCACCACTGAAATCGGAGGAATGGTGCCTAAACAACCACGAGATTATCACCGTCCAGACAGTCTAGCCGCAGCGATCAAATTATTGTCTGAGGCAGATACTTTACCTTTGGCAGGCGGCACCAAACTACTGGCTGCTGATGTCAGCAGCGCCGTTGTGGATCTGCAGGCGCTAAGCCTCGACCAAATCACATTGAAAGACGACCGGCTGTATATTGGAGCCATGTGCACCCTGGCGAAGATCGCGGAAACCACCGCAGAACTGGGTGGCGACGGCTCGCCGGCGGAGCTGCTGAATAAGGCAATCCACCAGGCCGGGCCCAACACCTACCGCAATGCCGCCACCTTGGGCGGCAGCATTGCCAGCCGGTTGACCGACAGCGAACTGCTGGCACTCCTACTGCTGCTTGAAACCGAATTAACCATCTACAATCCGGCGGAGAGCCGCATAGGCCTGGACGCGTATTTGCAGGCGGCGGATCGCCCCGACGGGTTGATCAGTGAGATCTCCCTATCATGGTCAGCCGGAAAAGGGGGCAGCGAGCGGGTGGCCCGAACACCGGCAGATTACCCGATTGTCTCCATCAGCCTGTGGCGGCCTGAAAATGGCCCGGCTAAATTATCGGCCACAGGGTTGGGACCTCGTCCATTCAGGCTGGAAGCGGCTGAGGCCTCCCTGGCGAATGGAATTACCCCGGAGGCGGTTGAGGGCGCTGCCGCGGCTGCTAAAGGCGCTTCGATTCATCCCGGTGACTTCCGGGGCGATGCCAGCTACCGGGCGGAAATGGCCGCCGTTCTCACCCGCCGGGTCTGCCGCTGACGTTCTCAGATATAAAATCGCTGCTCAATAGCAGATCATAATCACCCACCGACGACAACGGCAGCTACTGAACAGCTGCCGTTGTCGTTTCTTCTTGTTAGCAGGACGAATCGCCAGCACACCCCCGTATCGTTAATCTACTTGCAAACTGTGCCGCAGATCGTTACGATTGAAGGACCAAGTTGGCTGGGTGATCGCAGTCCTTCGGGGCTGAGGAAAGTCCGCACTCCACAGGGCACGGTGCCGGCTAACAGCCGGGCGGGGTGACCCGACGGCAAGTGCAACAGAGAGGTATATTGCTGAACCAGGGTGTATTCCCTGATCCATGCGAGGGTGAAACGGTGGTGTAAGAGACCACCGGCAGCGGCAGTAATGTCGCTGGCCAGGCAAACCCCACCGGGAGCAAGACCAAGCAGGGCGAAACAGTCAACCTGAGTGAAAGCTCAGGCGGGCTGTACGGGGCGGCTCGTTCCGTCAGACGTCCGGGTAGGTTGCGTGAGGGCGTCAGCAATGACGTTCCAAGATAGATGATCATCGATCTTCCCCGGCATCGCCGGCGGAAGGGGACAGAATGCGGCTTACAGGCCGGCTTGGTAACCACAAAGGAATCGGGATGGGGATGACGCGCCGAAAGGCGCATCATCTTCATCTCTCCCTTTAGCCAGATAGGATTCAATATGACTGTGCATGTCTTATTCGTTTGTTTGGGGAACATCTGCCGCTCACCAATGGCTGAAGCCGTCTTTCAACAACTGGTCAATGAGGCCGGCCTATCAGAGCAGATCAAGTTGGACTCGGCAGGAACCGGCTCCTGGCACATTGGCGAGAAAGCCCATGCCGGCACCCGGCGAATCTTGGAAGAACACACCATCCCATATGACGGCCGGGCGCGCCAGGTGCGCCCGAATGACATGATGGATAGGGAACAGTTCATAATCGCCATGGACGAAAGCAACCTCAATGATCTACAACGGCGCTATGGCGATCACCCCCGGCTGTACCGTCTGCTGGATTTCGCCAGCCAGACCGGCATAAAAGACGTGCCTGACCCCTATTATAATGACAACTTCGAAACGGTCTTTCAGCTAGTCACTGACGGCTGCCGGGGCTTATTGAGACATATCAGGGAGGAAGCCGGAATCTAGGACAGGGATCAGGGGGGACGCCTGGCCTCACACCGTATCGGCAAGCCGCAGCTGGCAAAGCACCGGCACACCATCACTCAGGAGGAACCTCTTGGAACGCAAACATGATGTCATCGTCGTAGGCGCTGGGCCGGCTGGCGCCGCCGCCGCCGCCGTGCTGGCCCAAAAGGGCTGTGATGTACTCCTGTTGGATCGTGAGCTTTTCCCTCGTGACAAAGTCTGCGGAGATGCCGTGCCCTCAGGCGCGATTGAACTTCTATACCGGCTGGGAATGAAGGATAAGATCCTGGCAGCCCAGCAGCGAGAAGAATTCTACCCGCTGCAGAAGATGCGCCTGGTCTCCACCCGAGGATATGAAGTCGAAGCCACATTTCAAAAAGGGGTCACTGGCGCTGACTCCTTTGTGGCACCTCGGAAATATCTCGATGCGGTTATCCAACAGCATGCGCTGGATTGCGGCGCTGAGTTCCGGCAGGCGCAGGTCAAAGCGCCAATTATTGAAGCGGGTCAGGTGGTTGGCGTCACTGCCCAGACAAACGGGGCTACCCACCAATACAGAGCAGAGGTGGTGATTGGCGCGGACGGGGTGACTTCTGCTGTCGCCCGAGCGCTGCGGCCCAAGGATGAGCGTCACAGCAACCAACATCGCGCAGTAGCACTGCGGGCTTACATCGACGATATCGAAACCCTTCCACACGAGATCGAATTCTATCTCTACAAGAAGATACTGCCGGGTTACGCCTGGATCTTCCCTACCGGCGACCAGCAGGCCAATATCGGCCTGGGGATGCGACTTGACCATTTTCGTGCCCGCAAGCAAGATCTAAATAGCATGCTGGAACAGTTCCTGGCGATGCCGGCGGTCAAGAAAAGGCTGATCCACGGCGGCAGAACCCATGATGTCGCTACCTGGCAGTTGAGCTTCGGCTCCCAGCAGAACCTGCAGTCAGCATTCAACGGCGCGGTATTGATTGGAGACGCTGCCGGGCTGATCAACCCGCTGACCGGGGGAGGCATACACAATTCCCTGATTTCAGCCGAACTCGCCGCCAAGGTCATCTTTGAAGCCTTGCATGACGGCGATTTCTCCAGAGAGCGGCTGCGGCAGTACCAGGTGGCGTGCCACCAGGCATTATGGAAGAGCATGAGGCGCTCTTACCGGCTGCAGACAAGCTTGCTGCGATTCCCCTTTCTGGTTGACCTGCTGGTCAATCGGATGGGCGCCAACAGCCAGCTCACCAAGATCTTCCTGAGCAAGTTGTAGAACGACCAACAATCCCCGACAGCCGAGGAGCC
>JAHEEY010000463.1 GCA_024640485.1 Chloroflexota bacterium
CAAAGGACAAAATTCGCCAGGTATCGCCTGCGAAGCTGGCGTATTCGATGACCGTTCGATATGAACGCCCGCCTTCCAGCTCCACTATCGCGCTCTGTACATTCCTTTCCCCAGCTGCAGCTTGATCCCAGTTGTCGATTTGACAGACACCATCTAGCATTAAGCGGAACCTGCCGCTGGCGGTCACGGTGATCGAATAGCTCCCGCTCTCCGGAGGCGTGACGCTGCCTTCAATGCGCACTGATAACTCATCATAATTGATGAACGGCAGCCGGTCGCCGAAGAGGCTCAACGCAATTCGACTCTGGGTTTCCGTGTAAACCGGCTTCCCTTCAAACTCGCGGTTCCCGAAATAGGTTACAAGCATCCCTGGTTCGCCAGCATCTGTCCGCAGCCAGCTGGGATCGACCACAGGCGCCGATCGGTGGGAGACAGTGCCGATCTGGTAGCTGACCTTGGCATCGTCGCCCGCCATCTGCCGGATGCCTTCCAATGGGGAGACGATATAGTGAGGTGTGACTTGAGAGCTGCCGCCAGCCATTATCTGGGCCCATTTGGCATTCTCGCCGATGACCGCAATTGAATTGACCGTTTCCAGGTCAATTGGAAGCAGTTGGTTATCGTTCTTCAGCAGTACGATCGCTTCACCAGCGGCTTTCCGGGCTATTCGCCTGTGTTCCGCCTTGTCAACCGCCTGTTCGGAAGCCAGCTGGGGATGGTCAAAGGCGCCAACTCTCTGGATGGTTCTCAGCAGCCTGCGGACCTTGTCATCGATCTGAGCCTCAGTGACTGAGCCCGCCTGGACCAGGGCCATCGCCTTGTCGCCCATGAATCGGGCAGGGCCGGGCATTTCCAGATCAAGCCCGCCGGCGGCGAGCTGATCGGTGTAGGTTCCGTACCAGTCGGATATGACCAGGCCGTCAAATTCCCATTCACCTTTTAGAATATCTATCAGCGTGTGATGGTTTTCGCTGGCCCATTGCCCGTTGACCTTGTTGTAGGCTGACATGATCGACCATGATCCCGCTTCGCGTACCGCTGCTTCAAACGGAGGTAGATAAATCTCGCGCAGTGCCCGTTCACGGACCTCAGAACTGATGGAGTTGCGCTCGAATTCGGAATCATTGCAGACAAAATGCTTTACGCAGGCGCCCACCCCTTGGCTCTGCAGCCCATTGATGTAAGCTACCGCCATACGGGCGCTGAGGTGGGGGTCTTCAGAATAGCATTCGAAGTTGCGTCCAGCCAACGGGGTGCGGTGGATGTTTACCGTGGGCGCCAGCAGGATGTGGGCGCCCTTTGCCCGGGTCTCTTCCCCGAGCACGGCGCCCACTTCTTGGACTAGTTCGGTGTTCCAGGTGGCGGCCAGGGCCACTCCCACCGGAACGCATGCCGAGCTAGGACCGCCGACCGGTTGGGTGCCTCGGGCGCCGTTTGGGCCATCGGTGACCCGGATGCTGGGGATGCCCAGCCGTTCAACCGGCACCGAGTGCCACATATCTGCACCAGCCAGCATCGAGATTTTTTCCTCCAGCGTTAGCTGGCCAAGGAGTGTTTCAATCGCGCTATTCATAGTCGTTCTCCTGTTATGTTGGGCGCCAGCCTTCTGACTCGCGTGGTTCCCCCAAAGTTGATAGTCTGAAATTCCTTGTCCTAAGCGAAAGAATCGTACAGTGACCGGACCTGAACGGCAGATCGCAGTTGGGAAAGGCTCCAGCCTGCCGGCAGTTGGGCACTTACCGTGACGGTTCGGCCGGCCGGCAGATCGAAGTAGTTGTCGCTGAATATCAGATCCGCGCCAGTAATAGATAGCTCTACAAAGCGGGCAAGCTGCGCTGCGGTCAGCCGGAAATAGGCCGTATCCTCCGAAGCATCGACCGTCACTGACAGGCCCGGCTCCTTCAACGACATGTGCTTGCTGGCTACGAAGCTGGCCAAACTCATGCCGATGCGCTCATCTCCCTGCAGAAGTTCGCAGACCAGCACCAGTTCTCGCTGGTTGTCATCGGTGACGATGTCGCCGAAGTTGATCTGGTCAATCTGGGTGGATGCCAGCGGTTTGGCCTGGACGAATTCACTGCCGCTTCGCAGCGGCTCGCCGGATAGCGTTTCCAGCGACCAGTTCAGGGTGCCTTGCCAAGGCTCAGTCATATCACTGGTGACGTGCAGCCCCATCTGGGGGGGCGCATCTTCGATGGAGAGAAGCAGCGGCGCGAAGTAACGCTTAGTCATGTAATGCAGTGCCTTCCAGCGGCCGAAATAATCGATGCTCGACCAGGAAGCCACCGGCCAGCAGTCGTTCAACTGCCAGTACAACGTACCGCTGACTCGTTCCATCTGCCGGCGCCAATGTTCCACGCCGTAGCGGATCCCTTCCGCCTGCAGCAGATTACTCAAATAGACCAGCGATTCGAAATCTTTGGGCATGCGGAAGGTTTCGGTCATCTGCCCGATGATCAAACCGTTGCCGTGATTCCCTCGCTGGTGGTGTTCCATGATGTAGGAGGTCATGTTCCAGTCAGCTTCTTCGGCGTATGCCTGGATCGTCTTGAAGGTCGGCAGCGCCTGAAAACCGAATTCGCTCATGAAGCGGGGGTAGACTTCCCGATAGGCGGTAAATGGTTTCCTGCCGTGCCATACGTCCCAGTAGTGGGCGTCACCCTGGGACTGTCCGTTGACATCGGAGAATGGGGTGTCGGAGGAGGGTGAGCTGGGCCAGTACGGCGTCACCGGGTCCCATTTCTCTACCCAAGACGGCAAGGTGTGGTGGAAAAATTGATCATATGCCGCTTTCAGCTGCTTCCAATCGGCTAGTGGCTGGCGCTCACCCAACGATCCCAGCAGAGACCGCAGTTCCGGATATTGCTCCATCAGGGTGGGGAGTTGTGCTTCCAGGGGATGTTTGGCCCAGCCCCAGCTTTCCCAACCCCATTCCATCTCGTTATTGCCGCACCACAGCGCCAGGCTGGCCCGGTGGCGAATACGGCGGATGTTTTCCTCGACCTCAATGCGAACGTTCTCCAAGAACTCCGCCTCATCCAGGGGGTAAATGCTGCAGGAAAAGATGAAATCTTGCCAAACCAATATCCCATACCGATCGCAGAGGTCGTAAAACCGCTCTTCTTCGTAAAAACCGCCGCCCCATACGCGGAGCATGTTTTGGTGGCTGGCGGCGGCGTCACGGATCAGACGTTCCAACTGATCATCCGTGAATCGGGTGGGGAAGGAGTCTGCCGGAATCCAGTTGGACCCTTTCGCGAAAACGGGCACGCCGTTGATCACAAAGGAAAAAGATCTGCCCCACTGATCCGCTTTCTGCACCAGTTCCACAGTACGCAGCCCGATCTTGAACGCTTGCTGATCATGCAGCTGTCCAGCGGCAGTCAGCAGCACCTCGACCAGATACAGCGGCTGCTCGCCGTAACCGTTGGGCCACCACAGCTCAGGCTTTTGGATTTGGAATGAGAGCGAGGCTGCTTCGGCAGCTGCTGCCTCCAGTGTCTGCAGCAGTTCTCCCTGCGGGCTGGTTAACCGGGCGATAATCAGGCTGGAGTCATCCAGCGCGCCGGAAATGGCAGCGGCAATCTCGACAGTTACCTGGCCGTCATGATGAAGCTGAGTGAGATGAATATCCTCAAAGGCAGCGTCGCCGCGCCCTTCCAAGCGGATATCTTGCCAAACGCCGATGGGCGGCAGAATGGGGCCCCAGTCCCACCCGAATTGGCAGGGGGCCTTTCGCAGGTGGGCGCCGCCGATGATAGCCTTCTCGACCCCCTTCATCGGCCGGGCAGCCTGCTTTGCGGTTACGTATGCGACCGGAGAGTCGAACTTAATGTAAAGCCGGTTCTCTCCATCTT
>JAHEEY010000069.1 GCA_024640485.1 Chloroflexota bacterium
TGGTGTCGCCGTGGCCTAGATGCCCGCCTAGAGCGGCGGTGGGTATCGATTTGGTCTGCTCTGCCGGCGTTCCCGGCTTGTGGCAGATGTTCACCCGCTCACTCTGGTCGGGGTCGTCCGACGGCGGCTCTTCAGCCGGCGGCGGGGTGTAGATGACGATGATCGAGACGATCTCTATCTCGCCCTCTTCGGTGACGCAGGCCAGGATGGTGACCACACTGCCGATTTTCAGTTCCCCTTCGACCTCGATTGCCGCGCTCAACAATACGGTGCTGCCGTTGCTGAGGAAGATCTGGCCGTCGTTGATTCCAGTGACTACCGCGGTCAGCGCCACGCAGTTCTCTTCAACGCCGCTGCTGATCAGCTCGATGCGGCTGGCCAACCAGCTGCCGTCAGCCATGATCCACGCCGTCACTTTGACCAGGTCGGTGACCGCGATCCCATCGTCGATCTCCGTCTGGTCATCGGTGTCGATGGGCAGACCGCTGATCACCCAGTCGGGGGCGATGCTGTCCGCGGTACCCACGAAAACGATCTCCATCACCTGGTCGTCCAGCAGCTCGATGCGGCCGGCAATCCAGCTGCCGTCATCCAGAATGACCCCGCTGACCCTGACCGTGCTGTTCAGCTCGATGCCGCTGTCGATGAGAGTCCATTCGCGGGTCTCAAAGCTGATGCCCGATACGATCCAGGGGTCGATGCCGGTGACGATGCCGGTGAATTCGAAGCTCTCCTGCTGCGGCGCCAATTTGATCTCGTGGGCCAGCCATTCGCCGGTCTCCAAGATCCATCCCTCCACCTTTACCCGCATACCGACTTCAATCCCGTCATCGATCTCGCTCTCTTCGTCCACGCTGATGTCGATACCGGATATCTCCCAGGTAGTGTCGGAAATGCTTTCCACCACCCCCACGAACTCGAACCACAGCCCGTGTTCATCTTCAACCAGTGAGATGTCGTCAGCCACCAGGCTGCCCGACTCCGGAAGGATGTTTCCGGTGACATGGACCAAATCGCCTACCTCAATGAGATCGACGATCTCCGTCTCCTCGGTGACGCTGATCCGCTGTCCGGCGACCATCCAGAAATCATCTTGGATCTCATCGACGATCCCTTTCAAACTGAATGTCTCCAGCTGGTTCTGGTGCAGCAGCTCGATGCGCAGCGCCAGCGGATTCCCACCGCTGACCATCCGCCCCTGCACAAACACCAGATCGTTCAGCCCCGGATCGCCGACAAATACTGTCTCTTCATCGACGTCGAACGGCTGCCCGGCGACAATCCAGGTATCACCCGTCTGGGTCACCTCACCAACACCGGTCACCAGGAATTCCGGATAAGTGGGGGTGGTGTCGGCGCCGAAGCTGCTCAGCTGACCGGCAACCACCGCCATGGTGCCGCCGGCATTACTGACGTCCACCCGCCCTTCGCTGACGGTGTAGCTGGCCTGGTCGTCGCGGACCCGCACATGGAACTGGGTCCCCCGGGCGGTGCCCGACCCTGTGGGCGAGTTCACCTGGTACAGGCTGCCGGCATCATGCCGGAACGACACCTGATGGTCGCTGTCCCCCTGCCATTGGGTCATCTCCACCGTCCGGAAACCTGTCTCCGCCAGTTGGGCGTCCAGGGCGTCGATCGAAAGCTCTGTGTTAGCGCCCAATGACGCCACGCTGCCGTCATAAAAAGCCAGCGCCATGCTGGACAGTTCGCCGGTGCGCACCCGATCGCCGGCGGCCAATCTGGTCGAGCCAGCCACGACTGGCTCCCAGCTGCCGTCTGCCGCCAACCGCTGCACAATCCCTCTGGCCGAAGGCACCGCCGCCCGGTCAGGGCTGGTCAGCATCGCCGAAGAGAGCACCGGCAGAAAGGTTGAGGTCATCGGTACCGCGGATTCCGCCGCGGCCGCTTCAGCGGCGCTGGAAGCGGTTTCTATGGCCGTTTCCTGCTCTGGCGCCGTTTCTGTCTGTTCGTCGACTTCCGCCCGGCTGCCCTGGGCGATGGGAGCCGCCAGCTGCTCGCTCTGGTCGTCCCGACCGCCGCCGGCCCATACCACCAGCAGCATGATCACCAAGACCGCGGCAATCCCGACGACGGCGGGCTGCCGGAAGAGGCCGGAAACCCTTTGGCTGAACTGGCCCCAATCAAAAAGCCGCCCCTGGCCGTTGGCCGGCAGCTTTCCAGCGGCGGCCATCAGCCGGGCCCGCTGTCTTGCTGCGGTGGCGGCATCCTGCCCTTCGATCGGCAGCCGGCGCATCTCCGCCGCCAGTTTCAGGGCGGCGGCATCTTGTTCCGGCAAACCTTGAAGGCACTGTTCCAGCGGCATCCCCGCTTCAAACTGCTCGAGTCGTTCCTGTAACTGCTGCCCTATTTCATTCATCATTTCCACCTGCTGTTCCTTATTGCCCCAGCCATGCGTTCAATGCATGGAGCCCTCGATGTTGGATCGCCTTAACCGCGGCCACACTCTTTTCCACGCTGCTGGCCGTCTCTTTCAAGGTATATCCCATCAAAAACCTGAGCACGATAACTTCTCGTTGAAGCGGGTCGATCTGATCCAGCGCCGATATCAGCAGCTGCTCCTCCAGTTTGCGCTCCACCATCACCGCGGGGTTGTGCCCCTGGTGGGCCGGCAGCTCCTGGGCCAACTCATGGCTCAGCTGCTGCGCCGGCAGCCGCTCCCTGTTGTGGTCGATGACCGTGTTGTGGGCGATGCGGTACAGCCAGGCGGTGAAGGGCACACCCATGGGGCGATAACTGCCGATATGGGTGACCATCCGCAGGAAGATCTCTTCGGTGATATCCTGGGCCAGCTGGCGGTCAAATGACCGGCTGGTCACATAGCGGAAGATCTTTTCCTGGTGACGGTCGTACAGCGCGCCTAAAGCGTCTCTGTTTCCCTGCTGTGCTTGCCTGGCCAACTCCGCGTCGCTAACGGGCATTCTCTCTATCCTTGTGTGCTGCCGCCGAGGGTGGCTCGACAGTTGATTATTTCGCCGAGACCGCCCCCGCTTCTAGACATGATAACTGAAAAATCGCGCGGAGGATTCAAATTGGCATCAAGTTGGGTCAATTACCTGCCGCCGCCATATATCTCTGCTAGACTACCGTTTTGCTTAGGAGAGGACCTATGTGGAGTAGTGAAGCGGTTACCGTGGCCTATGGCCTGGCCTCAGCCGTCGCGTGGGGATCCGGTGATTTCGGCGGCGGGTTGGCCACCAAGCACAGCAGCGCCCGCGGGGTGATCCTTTTCTCCCAGCTCATCGGCGTGGGGCTTCTGTTCGGGCTGATGGGCTTCATGCCCCAGCCGGCGCCGCTGCCCATCGATCTGGGGTACGGTGTCCTTGCCGGCATCTGCGGCTCCCTGGGGCTGGTGGGGCTGTACACCGCGCTGTCACAAGGGAGGATGGGCGTAGTCGCCCCGGTAGCAGCTGTAGTCACCGCGGTGATACCGCTGACCGTGGGGTTCTTCCTGGAAGGGGCGCCGCCGGTTCAGCAGGGGGGTGGGTTTATCCTGGCGCTGCTGGCGGTCTGGTTCCTCTCCCGCTCCAGCGCTGAGTTCAACGTCGCTCCCAGAGATCTGCTGCTGCCGGCAGCTGCCGGGGTGGGCTTCGGCCTGTTCTTCATATTCATCGACCGGGTCAGCACCGGCACGGTGCTGTGGCCCTTGATCGCCGCCAGGCTGGGCTCCATCGTGATCATGGCTGTCTGGTCGTTGGCTCGCCGTCCGTTCACCGCGCCCTCATGGCGGCAGCTGCCCCTGATCGCCCTGGCTGGCGTCGGCGACACCGGCGGCAACGCCTTCTTCGCCCTGGCCGCCCAGGCGGGCCGGCTGGATATCGCCTCCGTGCTCTCATCCCTTTATCCGGCAGCCACGGTGCTGCTGGCCTGGCTGGTTCTAAAGGAGCGTTTGGGGCTGAAACAATGGATTGGCGTTGCCCTGGCTTTAGTCGCTTTGCTGCTCATCGCGCTGTAGCTTTCCGCCAGAGGGGACCAACGTACCCCATACAGACAGCCTTTTCAATTGACATTTCGTGTATAATACGAGATATGTTGGACGCTATTCCAGCTTTTGCCGATGATCTTTAGGAATTAGGAAGCACGATGATTCAACAACCATCACGTAACGGCGATAGATTGCGTGTCATGATTGCTGATGATACCGAGGAGACCAGGCGCAGCGCCCGCCTGATGATGACGCTGATCCCCGGTGTTGAAGTCGTGGCGGCTGCCTGCAACGGCGTGGAAGCGCTCTCGCTAGCCCAAAGCAAAAGCCCCGACATCGCCCTGATGGATATCAACATGCCGGAAATGGACGGGCTTACCGCCGCCGAAGCGATGATGCGGCAGCGCCCTGAAATCGCCTGCGTGATCATGTCCGCTCAAGGGGACAACCGCTCTATCCGCCAGGCAATGGCTGCCGGCGCCCGCGACTACTTGATTAAGCCGTTCACCACTGACGAACTGATTGAGGTGATGGAGCGGGTGGTCAACCGGGTGCTGCGGGACCGCAAGCGAATCGTGCAGACCGCCGAGCTGAAGCTGCAGCGGGACGTGTACCTCAAAGAGCTGGCCCGCGAATATGTCAAAACCCACCGCACCGATGAAAAAGCCCGGGCCGTGTTCGAGCAGTTGGCCGCCAGCCCTCGCTGTGAGGCCCGTTGGCTCATCGCCCTGGCGGAGATCTATCTGCTGCAGAAGAAGTGGCGCGGCCTGCGCATATTAGCCAGCCGGCTGGAGAAGATGGGCAGCGCCATCGCCTGACCTCTATAGTTGACCATCAACCGCTCTATTTACTGCCGCCATCACTCCCTGTCCCGTTTTAGGACAGGGTTTTTCGTTCCTTGGGGTGCAGCCATCAGTTGCCCGAACCGCGTCTCTGGTGATATAAACAACGCACCCATTCCACAATGTTGCCCCCGGCGACCCTGGGTCGCCCCATTCAAGCACGGGAGAATTGATGAGCAGTAAACATTTCGTTCTGGTCGCTGGAAATATTGGCGCCGGCAAGACGTCACTGACTGAACGGGTCGGGGAGCGCCTCGGCTGGCGCACCGCCTATGAGTCGGTCAGAGACAATCCCTATCTGGCAGATTTTTATCAGGACATGGCCCGCTGGGCTATTCACCTGCAGCTCTTTTATATCGGCCATCGGGCGGAACAGCACAAAGGGCTTTACAGCGCCCCGGAGTCGGCTATCGCCGATCGCAGCATCTACGAAGATGCCGAGATTTTCGCCCGGGCGCTGCATCATATGGGTGTGGTCCCGGATCGCGACTATGATGCCTACCGCCGCACCTTCGATCTGGTGGTCGAATCGCTGCCCAAACCGGACCTGCTCTTGTTCCTGGACTGCCCGGTTGACCTCCTGATGCAGCGGATCAGCCAGCGGGGGCGGGAGATGGAGCGGGGTATCACCGCCGACTATCTCTCGCTGCTGGACCGCTTCTACAAAGAGTGGCTGGCGGGGTTCGACCTCTGTCCGGTGTTGGTTATCCCCAGCGAAAACCTCAATTTCGTGGAGCGTCCCGAACATCTCGACATCGTCGTCGATCGCATCCAGCAGAAGTTGGCCGGCAGAGAAAATATCGTATTTCCCGATTAATCGGATTCTCAATGGCGGGCAGCCGCCTACATCGAGGTAGCATGGACCTAAAATCAGTCGACAAACTATTAACCACCACTCGGGCAGTGCGCAAGCGGTTGGATTTCGACCGGCCGGTGGCAGATGAACTCATCAAGGAGTGTCTGGAGATCGCGATACAGGCGCCCACCGGCAGCAACGCCCAGGGGTGGCAGTTCCTGGTGATCACCGACCCTGCCAAGAAACAGCAGATCGGCGAGCTGTACCGGAAATCGTTCTACATCTACGCGGCCGCGTCGGCGGAGCAGCCGGCCCGTCGCGGTTCCGGCGAAGAACATCTCGCCCAAATGGCCAGGGTGGCCAGCTCCGCGTCCTACCTGGCTGACAACATGGGCCGGGCGCCGGTGTTACTGATTCCCTGCATCAGCGGCCGGGTGGAAAATGCCGGCCCGATGGCCCAGGCGGGGCTGTACGGCTCTATACTGCCGGCGGTCTGGTCGTTCCAGCTGGCCCTGCGGGCCCGAGGGCTAGGCTCCTCATGGACCACGCTCCATCTGCGCTATGAGAAAGAGGCGGCCGAGATTTTGGGGCTGCCGGAATACGTCACCCAGGCGGCGCTGCTGCCGGTGGCCTATTACACCGGCACCGATTTCAAGCCCGCCAAACGGGTACCGGCGGCCCAGGCGACCTTCTGGAACCATTGGGGCCAGAGGCAGCCCTGATCCCGTTTTCACGCTCGAAAAGAGAAACGCCAGCCTGGGAACAGGCTGGCGTTTTTATTTGCCTAAGCCAGCGGTAGGGTGAACCAGAAGGTGCTCCCTTTCCCCAGTTCGCTGTCCACGCCGACCTCACCCCCCAGCTTGTCGACGATGCGCTGCACAATCGACAGCCCCAGGCCGTGTCCCCTGGCCTTGATCCGGCTCCCTTTCTGGAACGGGATGAATATGCCCGCCTGCTCTGCGGGATCGATGCCCGGGCCGTTGTCTCGAATCCACAGCCGCAGCATGCCGCTGCCCAGGTCGTCAAAGCCCAGGCTGATCCGGCACGGTGCCCCGCCATAGGTCAGGGCGTTGCTCATGTAGTTTGCCCAGACCTCTTCCAGCCAGGGGGCGTGGCTCAGCACCAGCGGCCATCTCTCCGGAGAGTCGATCACTGCCTGCCGCTCTGAGATCTGCAGCATCAGCCGGTTCTTTACCTCCAGGATGACATATTCCATCTCCACCGGCTCTTTAGGCACTTCCATACCCCGTACCTGAGCCATCAGCAGCAGCGATTCCACGATCTTGAGCATTTTTCGGGCACTGACCGCCATCGTGTCTAGATATTCCTTCTGCTTGTCGCCGCTCAATCTGGCACGGGCGTCAGTGAGCAGGTCGGCGAATCCGATAATCAGGTTGATGGGCGTCTTAAGGTCGTGGGCTACGGTATAGGAAAACGCCTCCAGATCTTGATTGGCCGAGATCAGCTCTTCATTGAGCCGGCGCAGTTCACGCATCTCGTCGAATCGGGCCATTGAGATCGAAATCGCCCGATCCAGCTCGCGGCCGTTCAGCGGCTTCACCAGGAACGCGTTAGCCCCGGCTTTGGTCGCCTTCTGGATGAGCGATGGCTCGTCATAGGCGGTCAAAACGATCACCGGCGTCGGACATTCCGCCTGGATTTGGGCGGTCGCCTCAATGCCGTCAATACCCGGCAGGTTGATATCCATCAGGACAATATCAGGCCGCAGCGATTTGACCAATTCTACAATCTGGAGACCGTCTTCGGCCTGCCCGATCAGCTCATAGCCAGATCCTATCAGAGTGCCCTGGATCATTTCCGCTACCAGGAAGTCATCCTCCGCGAACGCTACCGTGATTTTCCTATCCGTTTTCATCATAACCCCTGCCTGTCCGGATCACGCCGTTTCTTGTCGCGGCTCACCGTGGTGATGCCGGCTAAAGGAGAAACTCGATATTAGTTCGGGCGCCGACAACTTTTTGTTCTTCATCAATGACGTTTGAAAGATGGACTTCTCCATCCAGATTCCTGCTGACCAAATTATGGATCAAATGGAATCCAACATTGTATCGCGGATTTTCTTCGTCGAGCACATCAGCTGGATATCCAGGCCCGTCGTCCTCGAAAATCAGCCCGGCCCGGACGCCCGACTGGTAAATCCCAATCTTCACCAGGCCGTTGGCTCGGTCAGAGAGGCTGTACTTGACACTGTTGGTCACCAGCTCGTTGATAATCAACGCCAATTTACTGGCCTGGTCCGGGTCCACCTGGATATCAGACGGAGTCACCTCTACCCGGAAATGCTTATTGATCGCCAGCGCCCGCAGCGCCGAATGCGCGATCTGGGTCACCAGGTTGCTCAGCGAGATTGGCATCCAGTGGGAGATGGAGAGCAGGTTGTGGACGGTAGCCAGCCCTTGAACCCGGCTGATCAAATCCTGCATGATCGTCTTGTAAATCTCTTCGTTATTCATCGCGGCGTGCCGCCGCTCGGCATACAGCAGCCCGATAATAGCAGACAAATTGTTTTTGACCCGGTGGTTGACCTCGCGCAGTAAGGTGGTCTTGGTCTCCGCGTCTAGGCGTGCCTGTTCGTACAGCTGGGCATTTTCA
The DNA here is from genome assembly GCA_024640485.1 of Chloroflexota bacterium. Taxonomy (GTDB): domain Bacteria; phylum Chloroflexota; class Anaerolineae; order Promineifilales; family Promineifilaceae; genus JAHEEY01. Next base: position 8,195 of record JAHEEY010000069.1, read on the forward strand.
ATGGCGAATGCCGCCGACGCTGCCAGCGACTCCATTAAGGCCAATTCGGCCGCTTCAAACCGGCCCGGATGGGAATCAACAGCTTGTAGGGCGCCGATGACCCGCCCGTGGACTTTCAGCGGCAGGGTCACCAGGGAGCGGGAGTGCATGCTGACCGCCTCGTCCAATTCCGTGTAGTGCCGCTCATCCTGCCAGGCATCTTCGGTCAGCAGGCTCTCTCCACGGGCCACCACCCATCCTACAATGCCCACCCCAGCCGGCAGCCGCCAGCCGCGGACCATCTCGCTCTTGGGGCCGGAGCTCTGCTGGCAGACCAGATCGCCGCTGGTGGGCTCCACCAGCCAGGCCGAGCAGGCCACGACGCCGAACAGGCGGCGCAGTTCATCCAGGACGGTGTCGAATACTTGATTGAGCTCTAGGGTGGAAACCAGCGCCTGATTGGCCCGGTTGATCAAGGTCAGCTCCGCGGTTCGCTCCGCTACTCTGGCTTCCAGCTCATCCCGGGCCAGCAGCAGCTCCCCTTCCGCCTGCTGCAGCTGATGGACCTTCTGCTCCTGGCCGGCATACAGCAGCTGCAGCTGGACGGTCATCTGGTTGAACGAAGCGGCCAGCAGCCCTAATTCATCCTGGCTGTTAACTGGCGAAACCTGGCTCAAATCACCGTCGGCTACCAGCACCGCCGCTTGTGTCAGGGCGCGGATCGGCATGGTAATGGTCCGCGACAGCCAGTAAACCCCAATCACCAGAAAAATCGCCGCCGCCAGCCCAATAATCGAGGTATTGCCCGCCAGCACCCGCGCTTGTCCAAAGGCGTCAGCCTGGCTGATTTCAACCAGCAGCGCCAGGTCCAGCGCTGGAATCCAGCGGTAGTTGCCGATGACCGGCACCCCGGCGTAATCTTCATACAGCTGGGTGCCCGAGTCGCCGTGTATGGCGGCGTCGATACCCAGGGTGTGGACGCCCCTGGGGAAGCTGTTAGAGCCAAAGCGATCGCTGGAGACGATAGCATTGAACTTATCAACCAGGTACGCCCTGCCGCTGGGGCCGAAGCCGCTCTTCTCCAAGAAGACCTGGTCCATGTATTTCAAGCTCAGATGAGCTGCCAGAACCCCGACCCGCCGCCCGCCGGCATCAATCAGCGGCGCGGAAACAGTCATGGTGGGCTTGCCGGTCACCGGTGAGGGGTAAACGGTCTGGACGAACGTGCCCTCCTTGCCGTTCACGAAGTAGCTGTCCAGCACCCGGTAGCTGCCTTCGGCTTCAGGGTTGGTAGACACCACTACTTTGCCGCCCACTTCAGTAAGCAGGAACAGCTCCAGAAGATCTGGTTTATTGCCCTGAAGCAGCAGCAGCATCTCGGAGATCAGGGCGTGGAGTTCTTCGACGCGTTTGGGGTCTGCTTCGCTAGGGTTCATCTCGAGCTGCAGCAGCTGGCCCGCTTGCAGCCTCAGCGAGGGCAAGTCGCCGATCAGATTGACGATCTCTTCTTGTTCCGCCACCCAATGATTCAAGTCCCCTTCTTTCAGAGAGGCGATGGCGTCTAAATGATCAAATGTAGCTTGGGTTAGCTCCGCCCGGGCCTGGTTGTAGCTGATGAAGCCGGCAACACTGACCACGCCCAGGGACAGCAGCAGAAAATAGCTGGCGATCTTGACGCGTAAGCTTCTTCTCCAAGGCAGCATCTGAAAATCCTGGGGCAGCCCTCTTCGGCGAGCGGCTGCTGACTGGCAAACAGTTAATCAATTACGGCATCACCATCCGATAGGGAACCGCCGTCTGGTTGGTGATCTGCATGATAATGATACTCCGTTCCGGATCGCCTGTCCCATCATACGAGATAGTCCCGGTGACTCCTTCGAAGCGGGCGCTTTCCCTCAAACCCTGCTGAATCGCTTCACTGGTAGCCTCGCCCTGCTGCTCAATGACGGTGAACAGCAGCGAGAAGGCGTCATAGGTCAGGGCGGCGGCATTATCGGGCAGCCGGCCGTTGGCTTCCTGAAAACGAGCGATAAAGCCGGCGGCCGCGTCCCCGGGGCTGTCCACCGTAAAATGGGCGGTATAGAAACTGCCTTCCAGCACCGCAGGGCGGTCGCTGTCCAGATATTCGCTCCAGGTATCGTTGCCGCCGAAAATCGGATGCAGCCCCATCTGCGACGCCTGTTCTGTCTGCAAGGTCAGTTCGTGGGCATAGTTGGGCAGGTATAGAAACTCGGCGTCGCTGGCCTGGATCGCCGCCAGCTGCTTTGTGAAATCAACCTCACCGGTTGAATACGATTCATAGGCCGCCAGCTCGCCGCCCAGCTGCTGAAAGATACGGCTGAAGATCTCCGCCATACCGCTGTTGTAAGGGTTGGCGGCATCGAACAGCACCGCCGCCCGCTGGATGCCCAAATCTTGACGGGCAAAACGGGCCATGACCTCACCCTGGTTGGTGTCAACCATGGCGATGCGGTAGACAAAAGGCTTGCCGGCGGTGGTCGCCGGGTGGGAGGAGCCAGGGCTGATCATCGGGACCTGCGCTTCTTGGGCGATCTCTGATACCCGGATCGCCGTCCGGCTCACCTGCGGCCCGATCAAGGCGACCACCCCGTCCTGCATAATCAGCTTTCGGGCGGCGTCCACCGCCATTTCCGGCAGGTTCTGGTCATCTTCAATGATCAGTTCTACGGGTATGCGCTGCCGGCCCACTAACAGCCCGCCGGCATCGTTCACTTCTTTAACTGCCATTTCCGCCGATTCGATAGTCGACCTGCCCAACTGTCCGATCTCTCCCTGGGGGGATGCGATCAGCCCCACGCGGACAGGCTCAGGTTTGGCTGCCTGAAGGATGCAGCCGCCAAGCAGGAACGTCATCAACAAGGTCGCTATTGGTAGGCGCACGCCGATAGTTTTGAACATGATAAGCTGGCTCCCCCCGCTACTGTCCAGCGACTGCGTCAACGCAGAACCGCTCTTGATGATCAATTTTCCAAATGGCCACCTTTTTCACCGGGTCCCCGCCGGTGTGGTAGCTGATCGGGCCGGTAACGCCGTGATATTCGATCAGGCGCAGCCCGTCGCGGATCGACTCCGAATCGCTTTTCCCCTGCAGCTGCATGGCTCCGAACAGCAGCCCAAATGAGTCATAAGTCAGGGCCACCAACCCGTTGGCCACCTGTCCATACTGCCGCTGATATGTCTCTGCGAACAAACGAACCGGTTCGATGCGGGTGTCACGGCAGTAATGGCCGCTGAAATACGCCTCTTCGAATCCCGGCTGGCCGGTCAGCCGTTCTCCCAGCCAGGAGTCGCTGCCGATAATCACCGCGTCTATGCCCATTTCCCGGGCGGCAGCCCCTTGGGCCATGACATCATCGGTGCCGTTTGGCAGGAACAACAGCTCAGGCGATGCCGCCTGAATCCGGCCCAGCTGCTGGCTGAAATCTTTTTCCTGGTCGCTGGTGTACGACTCGAAGGCCACCACTTCGCCGCCGCCGGCAGTGAATGCCTGCAGGTACCGCTCCGCCAGCCCCCGGTTATAGCTGTTGGACACATCAAATAGCACCGCGGCGCGGCTGGCGCCCAGCTGCTCCAGCGAGAAGCGGGCCATGGCCATTGCCTGGACATCATCCAGGAAGGTTCCCCGGAAGATGTACTGCTTGCCGGCAGTGGTCGCCGGATTGGTGGAAGTCGGGCTGATTAAGGGCACCCCGGCTAGTTCGGCCACCTGGGCGGCAGCGATGGCGTTCCGGCTGGTCGGCGGCCCGACGATGGCGGAGACCCGGTCAACGTTGCTCAGCTTCTGAGCCGCCGCGGCTGACTGCTCCGGGGTACTGCCGTTATCTTCGACGATCAACAGCAGCGGGTAGCGCTGGTCGCCAATCAGCAGGCCGCCGGCGTCGTTGACTTCCTGGACGGCCATTTCGGCGCTGTTCTGGGTGGCCTCACCCATCTCATCAGCCAGATCCCCGCTCAACGGGGCGATCAGGCCGATCTTGATCGGGTCCGGAGGGCGTCTGCACCCCAGAAGTGTCGGCAGAAGCAGCAGTGAAATGACTGAGAGAGCAGTGATGATGGTACGGTGATGCCGGTACATGGTGAAAACAATCCTTCGTTGTGAGCTGTTTGACGGCGAACAGCGCTGCTAGACAACAGTTCCGACGCCTGCCCTGATTATCCCTCTTATCGCTGGCATCGTCATTGGTACATTGGTATAAATTCACCGACGGCTTACGTTTGCCGGCGGATTCGATCTCATTGGCAGCCGGCACGCCTGGGCGCCGCCAATTGATCCCATACAGGACGGTCCAGAATGGTAACTGATTCCCATCTTCAGCAGTTTCAGCAGAACGGGTTCACCATCGTCCCCGGCTTCTTCACACCGCGGGAAGCCGCGGCGATGCGGCTGGAGCTGTAGCGGATGGAGGCCGCCGGCCTGGGCCGGGATGTGATGCCGGCCGGGGAAAAGCAGAACATCCACTTCACCCGGTTGGATGAGCTGTCACCCCTCTTCAAGGCGCTCCCCTTCGCCCCGAAAGTGACCGCGGCCCTCACCCGGCTCATCGGCCAGCCGGCGCGGCTGTGGTTGGACCAAATCTTCCTGAAGCCGGCGGAGGTGGGGGCGGGGAATGTCTGGCATGAAGACAACGCCCGCTTCAAGGTGCCCGATGTCACCCGGAGCACCGGCATGTGGATCGCCATCCACGACGCCGCCCGGGCCAACGGCACCCTGGAGCTGATCCCCGGCAGCTGGCGCGGCTCCGACCGATCGCTGCTCTTCCGGCAGCCGTCACCCCAGGAAGAGGCCGGAGCGGTGCTGGCGGAAATGGCTGCCGGCGGCGCCGCCTTCTTCAATTTCGGCACCCTGCACTGCACCCGCGACAATCTCAGCGGCGCCCCAAGAGCCGCCGCTGCCTACCACTTCCTGCATGGGGCAAACCTGCCCGATGAAACCCATATGGGCTACGGGCGGGACATTCCCGTCACCGGGCCGGGCGCCGACGCCTTCTCCAGGGAAGCGGGTGATTGGGATCAGATCGTCTCGCGGGTGTTGGCTGGCGCCAGCTGACCCGTCACCGCGGCGATCAGCCGCTGATGAATTTCTGCATCAGATCGGCGACGTCGGATTCCCCGATAGGCACCAGGTCGCCGATGGCGGCGGTGTCCAGCAGAGATTTCGCCGAGAATTCAGCCACTTCCAGCCGGTCAAACGCCTGTAGGACGCTGCTGCCCACGGTCAGGACGCAGTCGTTTTCCACCAGCAGCACTGGCGTTGTCGCCGAGACCTGCTGGGCGATGGCTTCCGGCTGCTGGTACAGGGTGCCGAACGGTATCCGGGGTACCTCCACCAGCAGGATGTAGCTTTCCGGTATCGTCTTGGTGTCAAAGCGGGCGTTGGTCACCGCGTAGGCCACGATATGGGGGGACTGGGCGGTAATGATGCTGTT
>JAHEEY010000464.1 GCA_024640485.1 Chloroflexota bacterium
TTCCGCCCGCCCGGCAGAAGAGGGGCGCACACATGGGAGCGCCCCTACGGGAATGCCGCGCCAATGTACGGGCGCACCTGTGTGTGCGCCCCATCCCCCGCCATCAACCATCCTCCAAATGGCGCCCGATTCCTTCACCTGCCGGCCGATCCATACGGATCACTCGCCGGCTCAGGCGGAGATGCGCTCCTGCAGCCCTTCAAAGGCGTGATCGGCCAAATTCTGGTGGACACCCTCTACCATGTCGCGGACCAGAGAAATCTTGGAGAGGGCGTTGAACAGGGGGCCGGTGGGATGCAGGTTCCATTCGTAGCTGACAATGGTCTCATCCCCGTCTTCCTCAAAATGCCAGCAGCCGTTCCCTTCCATATCGCCAGTGGCATGGAAGGCCAGCTTGTAGGGCGCGGCGACTTCCGTCGCCTCTAAATCGACCCGGGGATGATACGGCAGCGGGCTGTACAGCTCGCACTCCACCCTGGAGCCCGGCTTCAGAACCCTTTCCGGCCCCTCAATATAGGAGCGCTTGATCTCAGGGGCCCACTCATGCCAACCGTCCACTTCACCAATCGCTTGCCACAGCTGTTCAATGGGAGCTTCAATTCGCCAGCTGGTCTCAAAATGATAATTCTCCATCTTTCACCTTTCCTTGTCGCCGGGGAAACGGTGCGGGACAGCGTTTCGGCCCGGTTGCGGAATGAAGGATTACCTGCCGGCTTCCGTGAGGTGCGGCCCGGCGCCGGCAGTAGGTCTGCCGGAAGCGTGCCGTCCAGAGTGCGAAGATAGCTACAGATTAGCATGGAGGCGGAACGGCTGTCAATTGGTGGCTGGCATCAGATCAAGGGAAACAGAACTGCGCCCATCAAGGGGTACGCGGCAGGGTCAGCTCAAAAGTAGTGCCGGCCTCAGCCGAGCTGCTGAAGCCGATCAGCCCGCCGAGATACCGTTCACTGAGCATTTTCATGCCGTAAGTGCCCAATCCCCGCCCGGACCCTTTGGTCGAATAGGAGTGTTGGAACATCTGATCCCGCATGCTCTCAGGCATAGAAGCCGGGTTGTGAACCCAGAAACGGCAGCCGATATCGCTGGCATCCGCCCCAACCGTAACCGTATCCCCCGGCCGGCACGCCTCCAGCCCGTTCTTGACCATGTTGCCCAGGATCCTGCCCACAATCACCCGGTCGCTTTCCCAGATAAACGGGGTAGACTCCTCCGCGATCAATACCCGGCAGCTGTGGTATTCGGCGCGGGCATCATAGAGGGCAGCCACTTCGTCCAATACCTCCTGGGACCTGAAGGGCTCAACATCCAATTCCGCCAGCCCCCGCTCTGCTTTCAGCAGCTGGTCCTGGGATTCGATCTCATTGACCAGACGATCAGAAGAACTTGCTATCAGCCGGTTGAGCTGATCGGCGACTTCAGCGTAATTATGGTCATTCAGCGCCGCCACCGCCCCCTGTAAAATCCCGGCGGTGTTGCGCAGATCATGGTGAAAAATAGATTCAAGGCTCTGCAGCCGCTTTTCCAATCCAATGTCCTCGACCGAGACCACCGTGAAGCTGCCTCCGACACTTTCCAGCGGCACCATGCTGAGCCGAAGTTCTCGTGTCCCCTGGGCTTCACCTTTAACCCGCAAGATCTGGCACTCCCCCAGATAACGTCGTCTTTCCGCCGCCGCCATCAACGCCATCCGGATAGGACAAGACAGGCAGTTCCCGGTGCCGCCATATGGTTCCACCCCGAAATGGCTGCACACCAGCGCCGCATCCAGCTTCGCGCCCACCAGCGATTCGGCTGACGGCGCGCCGGCGAATTTGAGAAACATGGCGTTGGCAGCGACCAACTGCAGAGACCTGTTCAAGATGGCGATTCCCTGGGGAAGGGTGTCCATCAGATCAATGGTAACCTGATCGCTGGTGAAAAAGGCTCGCTGCTGCCACACATCGTTTGGATCGCTGGGCTCACTCGCCCGGCCCGATAGTTTTTCCACGGTGGTTGACTCCGATTACATCTCCGCGATTATGCGAAACTCGTGATCATGCAATAGGATAGCAGATTACCGGCTGGCTGGAAAGTTAGCCCGCTCGACCGCTGCCCGGTGTGGCACGATGTCAGCAGTGCGGTCATAAGAGGGGAGCGGCGGCTTTTCGTCCATCTCTGGAAAGCAGCTTCCGGTAGGCGACGGCCCCCGGTGAAGGTGTTGGGCAGTGCCGGTCCCTGGATGGCGGTGACGCAGGCTAGTTGCTAGAAGGGGCGGCAGTGACCCCGGCAGCCCTCAATTGGGTGCCGTCGTTGAAGTCCAGCGGAAAAGTCACCGTAAAAGTCGTCCCGTGGCCCGGTTCGCTGCGGAAGGCAATCTTGCCGCCCAGATACTGCTCGGTCAGCAGCTTCATGCTGTAGGTTCCCAGCCCCCGTCCCGGACCTTTGGTGGAGAAAGAGCGGTTGAACATCTGTAGTTGGGTGATGCGCGGCATCACCGCCTCATTGTGTACCCACAGCGTGCCGTATCTGCCGTCAACCCGGGCGCCGAAGGTCACCATTTCGTCAACTCGTGACGCTTCGATGCCGTTCTTCAGCATATTGCCCAGCACCCTGGACAACAGCCGCTTGTCGGTATCCATCAAGAATTCCTGGGAATCGGCTGCTAATTGGACCCGCCGGCCTCGTGAGCCGATCCGCTGACTGTAGCTCTCACCGATTTCGCGCAGCAGCGGCCCCACCAGCACCGGCTTGACGCTCACCGCCAAGGCGCCGTGCTCCGCCGCCAGCAGCTGCTGCTGAGAATCGATTTCGTCCATGAATCTGGACGAAGCTTGCTGCAGCAGCTCGCCGGCGTCAAGCCCGCTGACCATGTAGCCGCCGTTGGACTGGATGATTTCCGCCACCCCGTGAAAGATCGCGGCGGTGTTGCGTATGTCATGGAAGAAGGTGCGTTCCAGCATCTGGCGCCGCTTCTCGTTGTCGATATTGACCATCGCGAACATCACGAAGCTGCCGTCGTTGAAAGCCATAGGCGTCGCGGTCACCCGCAGATCCATGGTGGCCTCCTCCCCTTCGACACGCCGGCTGATGCTGCACTCATGGGTACTCTTGCTGCCTTTGACCGCTTGAAGAGTGGCATGCAGGCCGCCGCAGGCGGTGCATTCTGAGGAGCTGCCGCAGCCGCCAGGGGTTGTCAACGCATTCCGGCACTTAATCGCCTCTCCAAAGCGATCGCCAAGGATCGCATCCAGGCCGTCGGCACCCACCTTTTCCTGGAATGCCGCGTTTGCCGCCACAATCTGCCGCTGCAAATTGAGGATGATCACCGGTGAAGGCACCCCGTCCAGGGCAACGGCCAGTTCCGGCGCCAGGCTCAGGGCCTGCCGGTCCGCCTGCAGCTGGCCTGGCTCAGCCCTTTCATCCTGGACTGGTCGGCTCCAATGTTCTGTTCCCTCAACCAGCTCTTCCATCATAAGATCAACCCTTTCATGCAGCAGTCAGTTTCCTTAAATTATAGGAGCCAGCCTCGACCGCGTCAGTAGTACAACAGTCAGGCGCAGCTGGCAGCGCCAGGCTGATTTGCCCTTTTAGGCACACTCACTCATAATCGCGCCGCATCGCTTGGTCACACCATCAGGAGGAAACTCATGGACAGGCCCACATACCCTGGCCTCGGCAAACTGAAAACCGCCAATATTGCGCCGTCCTGGGAGAAAGCCGAGATCGGCCTGGAGCACGCCGTCAGCGGGGACATTTACTGGCTCCAAACTCAGGTGATCTTCTATGCTGCCGGCAAGGTGGCCAAATACGTCGGATTGGGGGGCTGTGGGAAATCCGATCCTGAGCTGGCGGCAGCCTTTCT
>JAHEEY010000070.1 GCA_024640485.1 Chloroflexota bacterium
GGGAGCTGAGCCGAGGTGATAGCCAGGTACATGAACCTGGCCGTCACCTCGGTTTTTTTGGATGGAGCGGGCCGTTGCGCCGCACGATAGCGTTTATCCAATATGCCCAAGAGGTGGCCCGGGGAGAGCGGCCTCGCCGGTTAACGCGCTTATGCCAGGGTGCCGTCCCGGTTGATCTTAGTGACTTCGGGCGACCCTTCGAATGCAACCGCTGTCAGCCAGGCAGTCATCGTCGCTCCCGGCCCCAGCTGGCGGCTGGTGCCATTGGCAACTGCCGCGTTTAGGCCGCTGCATGGGTAGCTGCTCCACGGCTCTATGCCCATGCCGTAAGTCCTGCCGTACCAGGGATAGCCCAGACCGCCGCCCAGCGCCTGCCACATCCAAACATAGCGGAACACCTCCGCATCCCATGCCAGGCCGAATCCTACCCCCTTGTCGCCGTTCTGAACCGATATCCAGCCGTCCTTGAAACCATAGAGGTAGCAGTTGTCCATCGTCCGGATGTTCTTTGGCGGCATTTGGCGCAGATCCATCGGCTTCCCATCCCGATCCTTAATGATCGGCCATTGGCCCTTCTGGTGCAGCCCCATGCGGTGATCGGGGCCGTCTTCGTCGTCAAATATCTCTACGGTGCAGTCCGGCGCCGAGATGACGCAGGAAGCATCCAGGAACGGTTCTCCAACCACCGGATGGTGCCCCCACATGAAATCGACCGGCTCGTGCCCCTCGTTGGTGACCTGCTCCTCGATGAATAGTGCCGGTACGCCCAGTTTCAGGGTAAGGGTCTTTTGCAGCAGAAAAGGGGTGCGGTAGGTACGCACCCAAAGTGCCACCGACACCTGCTCCGGGCGATCCTCTAATATCCGGTATTCCCAGGGGACGTTGATTGTTTCGGCAAAGAATCCCAATGTCGACCCTTTGTACTCCGCCTTCGGGCCGCCGTTGGGCAGTACTTCGAACCAGCCGCCGGACCAGCGGTCGAAGAAGGAGCTGTTCTGATCACCGCCGGCAGGTACGAAATGGGTGTGATCCCCCAGCCGGTTGGGCGCCCGCCACAAGAAATCGACGTCCAGCGGTTTATACAGGAATTGGACGATCTCAGACCCTTTGTCCAGCAGCACCACGATCTGCAGCTGCTCGTTCTGCAGCAGCAGTGCCCGGTAGCCGCTCCACTGAATCTGATCATTGATCCGGCAGCCGTAATGGCGTTGGGGATTAGGGATATCGAACATCATCTCTCTCCTGTGCGTCAGTCGACATCTGGGCCAGCAGCTGGGTCACCGGCGCCGAAAGCACCGCCCCGATCTCAGCGGCAAAAGGACGCAGAGCCAGCCGGTTCAAATCCGGGTTGATGGTGTGGGGGGATCGGACTTTGAATGCCGCCGCCAGGTTGGCCAATTCCTGGGCATGCTGCATATCCAGTCCGCTCACCAGTCCGGCGATCATCGCTGCCAGATGGGCGTCTCCGGCGCCGGCGCTGCTGACCAGCTTCACCTGGAATGCCGGCAGATATCGCAAGGTAGTGCCGTCCCAGGAATAGCTCCCCTGGCTGCCGGCAGTGATCGATACCAGCATATTCGGCTTCAGCTGCCGCAGCCGTTCGATTGCCCCTCGGGCGATCCGTTCTGGGTTGCTGCCGCTGTCACTGTCAGCCAATGCCGCCGCTTCGTCCAGGTTGAGGGCCAACAGGTCTGCCATCCGCAGCATCGGTTCCGCCTGCGGGGCGCAGCATTCCTCGCTGGTCAACGAAAGGGCTCGCCACATGCGGTGCTGGGTGCCAAGCTCAAGCAGCCGCATCCGGGCGTCCAACGGGACTTCCGGCGCCGCCAGGACAACCCCTTTGCCAGCCAACCGCTGGAATTCTGGTGCCGCCGTTGCCACGAACTCACCGTCAACCAGGGAATTGGCGGAATCGTCGGTGCTCATGTTGCCGCCGCTGCCGTCAGGATAGACGAAACAGAAGGAATAGAGGGTCTGGGCGCCGTGCACTAGATTGACATAACGGGTGTCGAGACCCGCTTCCACCATCTCCAGCAATAGGTCACGACCAGCGCTGTCGTCGCCCACTTTGCCGATCAGAACCGCTTCAAAACCCGCTCCCATCAGCTGCTTGACGGTATGGGCGATGATGTGCAGCTTGCAGTAGTCGCGCTGATCCAGGAAGTGCCCACCACGGCTTTCTTCGCGGCCCAGGGTATGGTCGCCGCTCAGCGCGAAAAAGGCGCCGGAGCCAATACCGCCGGCGCCGATCAATCCCCGGCAGCCTGCCGGTGGTGCGTTTAGTTGAGACATCGCTTTCTTCCTCTGCTACGCCAGCCCTAGGTCCCACTCCGGATGCTCGCCAATTGGGTGACGGGCAGTGGCTTCAGTGGCGGTGAACAAGGCGTCAGGGTGCGCTTGGAGCAGGGTCATCGGGTATTCCACGGTCATCGGTCCAAACAGTGCTACCCGCAGCGCCGTCTGTTTCCAGGCGCCGGTGTCGCTGAACAGCCGGACTTTCCGGGCCGACAAACACTCTTTCATACCCAGGGTGACCGACATCGGCGGCACGAACTGGTAGGCTGTGCCAAAGGTCCGCTGCGCCAGGGCGATGATGGTATCGATATTGTTATCCTGCACCCGGATGGTTGAATTACGCAGATCGTCCAATGAGAGCTGGTTGAAGGGATGGCGCCGGGTCTGGTTGTAGGCCACATGGCCGTCCTGCCCCCAACCGCCGTAGGTGATATCAATGGGGGCCGCCCATATCTTCTCTTTCACCGCTTCGATGTTCTTGCCGGTCAGCCAATGCCGGTTCTCTTCAGGGACGGCCAATTCCGGGTCTACCGGATTGTAAAAGCTTCGTTCCATGTCGCCCCGGAAGCTGTAAGGGTGATTGCGGGGCAGCTCTTCTCCCTGCCAATCCAGGCATTCATCCATATGGAACACTTCCAGCCTGGACAAGTTCACCCGTTCCTGGTTCACCAGCCTGGTGAACGGTCCGTACCAGCAAGCCGGGCCGCAGGGGATGATCGCCCGGGTGGCTTCTCCGTTGGCGTTGTGGGATTGGATTTCGTCCACCAGCTCACGAGCCATCATCTGGCCCATCTCTTCTGAATCAGCGCAGAGCCGGAAGGGGGCTCTCAGTTCGGGGTGCGCCGCCATCTGGTCGTAGGGGATCTGGCACCATTGGTATAGTTCTTGAGGTGTGATCATGTGTGATACCTATTTCTGGAACATCGGCAGCCAATGGGCCTGCGCCGCCAGCATTTCGCCGACCATTTCGTGGATTTTGGGCAAGGTGCAGACGGCAGCGGTCAGCGGGTCCAGCTGCACGGCGTGGTAAACCGCATCTACATCGCCCGACAGCGCCGCATCCACCATCAGCTCCTGCACATTGATGCTGGCCCGGTTTAGCGCCGCCAGCTGTGTGGGGTAGTGATCCACATGGGTCGGCTGCACCCCGTTGGCATCGACCAAACAGGGGACTTCCACACAGCATCCCTGGGGCAGATTATCGATCAATCCCCGGTTGGGGACGTTGCCGTTGACCCGGATCGGCTGGTTGGTCTCGATCGCTTCGATGATGCGGGCGCAGTATTCGTTGGATCGGCTGGTGGGCAGATCTTCACTGCCGTCGATCATCGCCTGGAACTCTTCCACGGCATAATCCTGATACGCCCGCTGTTTGCGCAGATAACCGCCGGTACGTCCGTTGTCGAACCATTCGTTGCCAGGGGCGGTGAAGCGGGGGACCAGCTCCTCGTTGACCAGCTGCGGGGTGCGCCGGAAATAAGGGTAATATTCGCTGGCGTGGCCGCTGGACTCGGTAACGAAGTAGCCGAAATAGTTCATCAGGTCAATCCGCACCGGCTCGGCTCCGGCGACCTCTGGACGCGATGTCGCTTGGCGGATGCGAGGATACAGGTCGATCCCTTTGTGCTTGAACTCCAAGAAGAACGCCTGGTGGTTGATGCCGGCGCATTTGAAGGTCAGTTCATCATAAGGGACATCGATCCATTCGGCCAACATCTCGCTGGTACCCTGGACACTGTGGCACAGCCCTACGTGGGGCCGTCCAGTGGCCCGGTCTACTGCCATGCAGTTCATCGCCATCGGATTGACGTAGTTGAGCAGCAAGGCATCGGGGGCAACCTCGTCCATGTTGCGGCATATTTCTTGCAGCACTGGAAAGGTGCGCAGCGCTCTGAAAATCCCGCCCGGCCCTAGGGTATCGCCGATGCATTGATCGACACCATATTTCAGCGGAATTTCGATATCCAGGCCGTGGCCGGTCAAACCGCCCTGTTGGAAGGTGGTGATCACATAGCTGCTGCCGGCGATCGACTGGCGCTGGTCAGTGGTGGCAATTACTTTGGCTGGCAGCTGCCGGTGATCGATAATCGCCTGCACCACCTTTCGAGACAGCTCCAAACGGCCGGGATCGATGTCCATCAAAACGATGGTGGCGTCCTGAAGAGCCGGGGTAAGCAAGAAATCGCTGCACAGGTCGCGAGTGAAGGTCACACTGCCTGAGCCTATCAAGGTAATCTGGGTCATGGTTCGCTCCTTTAACTATTTCACAGTGCCCCGGGCGGCGACTGGCCAAATCTTTTCCACCTGGTCGCCCCGGAGGCCGACTAGTTCATCAAAAAGATTGGTGACGACGCAGCAGTGATTGGGGATGATCGTCACCCGTTCGCCGATATCTGGCCTGCTGGTGCAGGCGGAAAAATCGACATGCCCATGCTCTTCAGACAGCCCGTAAATACGCGCCTCTGGGTATTCTAGAATGAGGCCGTGGCCGTCCAGCCCCAGCAGGTCAGAGGAGAGGCTTTTGCTGCCGCTGTCCAGGATGCCTCGATTGGCGGTGGGCCGGCTGACCACCGTTGCCAATAGGAAAAAGGCGCAATCATCCAACGTCAGCGCCCCTGAGCGCAGGGTGTAGCGATCCCCGAACAGATACATGCCGGCCCGGTGCTCGGTCAGCTCCTGGTGGGTGTGCGCCTGCCACATCTGCGGCGTGCCCCCGCCGCTGACCCGTTCAATGCCGATCCCGTGGGGCACCAACAGGGCACTGGTTTGCTGCACAAACGGGTCCAGGTTCTCGTTGTTGGGATAAATCATCAGTCCGCCGAAATGGAGCCAGTGGGCGTCGGTAATCAGCCTCGCCAACAGCTGCGCCTCTTCCGGGCTCTGCACCCCGCACCGTTCGCCGCCGGTATCGCACTCCACCAGCACCGTCAGCGCAGTTTCCGCCGCTTCTGCCGCGGTCGCTAAACCGTTGATGACCTGTACCGAGTCGGCCGTTACGCTGAGCTTCACTTGCTTGGCCAGTTTCATCAGCCGGGTCAGCTTGGTCGAACCCAGGATATTGTAGGTAATCAAGATATCCGTGACGCCGCCTGCCGCCATCACTTCCGCTTCACTCACCTTCTGACAAGTGATCCCGACCGCGCCGGCAGCCAGCTGCATCTGGGCGATTTCCGGGATTTTGTGAGTCTTGATATGGGGGCGATTGGCGATGGCGTGGGCATCCAGGTAGCGCTGCAGCTTGCGGATATTGTTTTCCATCCGGTCGAGATCAATCACCGCCACCGGGGTGTCTAATTCGTGCTTATTCATGGTCTCCTCAGCTCCAAGCTCAGGTATCGGCTGCCCGCTAAAATGCCAGCTGCCCGCCGTCAATCACCAATCCTGTCCCATGAATAAAAGAAGCATCATCGGATGCCAGGAACGCATAGGCCGCGGCGACCTCTTCCGGCGTGCCCACCCGTTTCAGTGGGATTGATTGATTCGCGAAGGCGGCGACTTCGCTGGGGTCGTATATCTCTTGTGCCAGGGGGGTTAAGATGTAGCCGGGACAGAGGGCGTTGACCCGGATGCCATGCATGCCCAGCTCTGTGGCCATTGTTTTGGTCAGCAGCAGGGCGCCGCCTTTGGAGGCGTTGTAATGGGTGTACTGCGCTTCACCGACCAGGCCGTTGGTGGAGGACATGTTGACGATGGCGCCCCCCTTGCCATGGGCGACCATCCTTCTGGCAACTGCTTGGCCCACCAGAAACATCCCTCGCAAATTCACCGCCAGTATCCGGTCCCAATGTTCCGCGGTGATGTCCAGGAAATCTTCCTGCCAGGCGATGCCGGCGTTGTTGATTAGAATCTCAATCTGCCCGAGGCTTTGCTCCGCCGCCGCCACCAGATGGGCTACCGACTCTTCCAGGCTTACATCGCAGGCGACGCCGCTGATGTCGCCTGCCGATGACAGTTCGGCTACCGTCTGATCAACTTCCGTCTGGTCGATCCCACAAATGAAGACGCGGCACCCTTCTTCCAGAAAGCGTACCGCGGTCGCCTTGCCGATGCCCCGGCTGCCGCCGGAGATCAGCACTCCTCTTCCCTTGAGTCCTCGCATCTCGTCGCCTACTCGCCTACATAGGCGATCACGTCGATCTCTACCAGGATGCCCAGCAGCTGGCTGCCGACTGTGGTCCGGGTTGGCTTGGGATCGGGGAAGCGGCTGGCGTAAACCTGGTTGAACCGCTGGAACATGCCCAGATCGCTCAGGTGAACCGTCGATTTGACCACGTCAGCCATGGTGGCGCCGGCGGCTTCCAGGATCGCCTGTACGTTGCTCAGGGTTTGCTCGGTTTGCTCTTCAATAGTATTGCCGACGATGGCGCCGCTGCTTGGGTCCAAAGGCCCTTGTCCGGAGACAAAGACGAAATCGCCAACTTTGAGGCCCTGAGAATAGGCCCCTTGGGGTGGGGCGCCAGTTGTGGTTGATATTTGCTGTTTGCTCATTCGACTCTCCTGTCAGGCTGGTTTATCAAGGGATAAGGGTGATCTTGGCTGCTGCCGGGGGATCATCCACCAGCTGGGTGAAGGAAGCGGCGCACGCTTCCAGCTCTCTGGTTTCCAGCCAATCGCCGCTGGTTGGCAGGTCGCCAGCCGCCAACATCGAGACCGCCTGGGCGAAATCTTCCCTGGTATAGGCGAAGGAGCCGGTCAGCTTGATTTCACTGCGGATGATATGGTTGGCGGCAAAAACAGATTCCGCTTCGTGTAGGCCAACGAGGACCACCGTGCCGCCTGGGCGGGCCAGGTCCACCGCGGTCCGGCGGGTGATGCTGCTGCCCACCGCGTCGATGACCACATCAGCGCCCTGTCCGCCGGTCAGCTCTTTTATCACAGCGGCTGGATCCTGCGTGCGGGCATCGCAGGTCTTTTCAGCGCCCCAACTGGCGGCCGTCACCAGACGGCCCGGATTGACTTCGACACTCATCGTCGCCGACCCGCCAGCTTTTCTCACCGCAGCGATGCACATTAAGCCGATGGCGCCGGCGCCCAGGATAACCACCCGGCTGCCCTGGCTGACGCCGCCTAGCCGCGCGGCACGGACCCCACAGGCCAATGGCTCAGCCAGCGAACCAGTGACGGCGCTCATCCCATCCGGCATTGGCAGGCAGTTGGCTGCCGGGGCGGTGACAAACTCTGCAAAAGCGCCGGATCGATGCACCCCGATCAGCTGCCGGGTGGCACACAGGCTTTCCAGGCCCATAAGACAAGAGGGGCAGCTGCCGCAGGTCAGCAACGGATTGACTGTAACCCGCTCGCCCAACTGATGTCCAACGACGCCAGGGCCAATTGCGGCGACTTCGCCAGCAAATTCATGCCCCATGATCAGCGGCGGCACCCGCAGGCTGTTCTCGCCCAGGAAACCTGAGAGCTCACTGCCGCAAATGCCCACCGCATCGATTCTAATTAACAGTTCGCCGTGGCCAGGTTCTGGTCGATCAATGTTCTGGATCTCCATCTGCCTTGGCCCGGTCCATACCACTGCTTTCATTCAGCTTCCTCCCTGATTCCTGTCAGCTACTTGATACCGGTCATGGAAATGCCCCGGACAATCCAGCGTTGGAACATCAGGTAGACAACCATGATGGGCAGCAGTACCAGAATCGATGCCGCCATGGTCAGGTCGTAGCGGGTTCCATGCACGGAGTTGTACCAGGTCAGCAGCAGCGGCAGGGTCCGCTTTTCATGGCTGGTGATGACCACCAGCGGCCACAAATAATCGTTCCAGGTGCCCATGAAGGTAAAGATACCCAGCGTCGCCATCGCCGCCCCCAATTGGGGCAGGATGATGCGCCAGTAGATGCCGAATTCCGACGCGCCGTCAATACGGGCGGCATCGATCAGTTCATTGGGCAGGCTCTCGATGAATTGGCGCATGAAGAAGATGCCAAAGGCATCGACCATCGATGGGATTATCAAGCCCCATAGCGAATCAACCAGATGAAGTTTGACCAGGATCAAATAGGCCGGGATCATCACCACTTGGAACGGGATCATCAGCTGCATGAGGATGAAGCTGAAGCTGGCTTTTGCACCCCAGAACTTGTATTTGGCGAAGATGAAGCCGGCTAACGATGAGGTGAACAGGGTAATCGCCACCCTAGATCCGGCTACGAAGAAGCTGTTCAAATAGAACCGGGCTAGGGGGACCCTAGGATCACTGAAGATCGTCCTGTAGCTTTCGAAGGTCCACTTTTCAGGGATGAACGTGGGCGGTATCTGGATAATTTCCTGGGAGGATTTGAGTGAGGTCAACAGCATCCAGATGAACGGGACCAGAGTGACCAGCAGGCCGACGAGTAGTATGCCGTAGGCGCCGGACTGGCTGAACAACCTTCCCAGTCTGAATTTTTTCTTGGGCTGTGATGCGGTTCGCGGCAGAGTTGTCATGATTAATACTCCCAATCAGTCCGCAGGAAACGAAACTGGATAATCGTGATGATCAGAATCATGATGAAGAGCACCATCGAGATGGCGGCGGCCCAGCCCATATTCTGATAGCGGAACGCATTTTCATAAATGCTCATCACCAGCGGCGTCGTCTGGTTGCGCGGGCCGCCGTTGGTCATCACGTCAAAGATGACAAACACCTGCAGCGAAGAAAGCATGGTTAAGACACAGACGAAAAGCAGCGTCGGCTTCAGCAAGGGGACGGTAATCTTCCAGAAAGTCTGCCAGGCGTTGGCGCCGTCAACCTGGGCGGCATCCTTGATTTCACTGGGGATGCCTTGCAGGGCGGCGATAAAAATCACCAGGTTGTAGCCGAAATCCTGCCAAAGGTAGGCGATGATGACCGCGATCATCGCCAGGGGGACCCCGAAATACACCGCAGAGGGATTGGTCAGCCACGCCTTAGGCGGGGTCAGGCCGACCGCCTTGATTAGCGTGTTCAGCAGCCCCTGGGAAGGATTGAAAATGTATCCCCACATGACCGCCACCGCTACCGAGGAGCTGATAGTGGGCATGAAATAGATCGCCCGGAAAAATCGCTTGAACCGGTCGTGGACGCTTTCGACCACTGCCGCCAGGGGGAGAGTAATCAGCAGGTTGATGGGCAGTACCAGCGCGGCGAAGATGGCGGTATTTCTTACTGCCATCCGGAAAACGCGAGCCGGCTGCGAATCATCGAACATCGCCCGGTAGTTGTCCAGCCCTACGAAAGGGTTGACACCACCCAGGCCCAAGAATCCGCTGCCTGCTCGGATTGGAGAGTAATCAAAGAATCCCAAAGCCACCGCCCAGACCATGGGTAAGATCGCGAAAAAAATCATATAGAGCATAATGGGCGTGAGGCCAGCGACCACAAAGCGCTTCTGCCCTGCTGCGTTGCCGGCTGGCTTTAGGATACGAAAGCCGCGTCTCTCTGTAATTGCCATGACTATCTCCAAGAAAGGAAGGAGGGGCATTCGTTTTCGAATGCCCCTCCTCTTGGTCTACAAATTACTGGCTCGCATCCACCATCGCGTTCGCTTCGGTGTTGATGTTCTTAGCGGCCTCTTCAGCAGTGATGTTGCCTTGGATCGCGTCGAGCATATGCGGGTAGATGATCTCGTACCACAGCTGATCCCGGTCGGTCAGATTGCCAAGATACTGGCCGTTGGGGAGCAGGCTGAAGGTCGATTCCAGGAAGGGCGCTTTCGCCAGCAGCTCATCAGGTGAGGCGACCAGCTCTTTCAAAGCCGGGATGGTGGCGGTGCTGGTGTTCCAGACCAAGGCGTTAGCCTTTTCCGCAGCCATGAACTTGGCCAGTTTGAGCGCTTCTTCGGGATGCTTTGTGTTGACGGAGACAACCTTACCCCAACCAGCGTCGGCGGCGAAGACGTTCTCGTTGCCGAAGTAGGGTGGGATCTGCAGGTAGTCGAAATCCATGTCCGGGTAGTTGAGCAAGCCTTCGCCCGCGGCCCAGGAACCGACGAAACCGATGGCTACGTTGCCGGCGAAGAAGGAATCACCGACCCAATTGGAATCATCATTGAACAAAATCGGATCTACAACGTTGTCCTTCTGGGCGATGTCCATCAGCAGCTGAATCGCGTTGATCGATTCCGGCGATTCGAAGTTGAAGTGACGGCCGTCTTCTGCGAAGTAAGAGGCGCCCTGCTGCAAGATAGCGGCTGTCAAGGCGAAGCCAAGGCCGTCGCTGGTGACGTAGTTAAAGCCAGAGCGGAGCATGGTCTCGCCATCATATTCGCTCATCTGAGCTGCATCAGCGATCATTTCGCTGAAGTTATTCCATTCCGGCGGGTAGGCGATACCGTGGGCTTCGAAGAGTGCCGGATTCATCAGGGCGCCGCCAACTTCAAGGTTGAATTCCTGGGGCAAACCGTATAGTTCGCCGTCGCAGTAGTATCCGTCCAAGGGGGCCTGATAGAAGAGCTGCTGTGCTTCTTCGTAGCTCATGACCGTTTTGGGCATAGGCAGCAAGCGACCGCCGGCTGCGTAGGAGCAGACCCAGGTGCCAAACAATTCAAGCACGTCGGCTTCAGTGCCGGCAGGCATTGAAGTCTGCAGGGTCTGGATGAACAGATCATACTCGAAGGTTTCGTAGGTCACTTCGATGTTCGGATTTTCTTCCATGAACTTGTCGATAATCGCCTGATTTCCTTCCTGGAAAGCGGCGTTTTGATGCGACCACAGACGTAGTTGGACTTTTTCACCTGCTGGGGCAGCGACTTCGGTATCGCTGCTTCCAGTGTCGGTGGTATCAGCGGCATCATCGCCGCCGCATGCTACAAGCATCAGGGAACCGATGACCAGGATGAGCAGGATCATTCTTAGGGATTTCATTAAGGGATTCTCCTTCCTTTAGAAACTGAACATTCTTTCGGGAACAACAAGACCGCGGCAAAGAGTTCGAATCTGCACTGCAGAGATGCTCGCGGTTTACGCGGGACAGCTCCTGTCTGATACAACAGCTGTATCTAGACTGTCTGGCCCGCCTGACAAGACCGGTAAGCGATATCGACTTGCAGCATCACCTCCTCTCAAGGTTTGTTTGGGGAGTTAGCCCAGCAGGCGCCGGGCATTACCATTGTATACTTTTTTCAGGACTTCGTCCGGCAGGAAGAGGCCGTAGATCTGCCAGCGTCCTGCGCCTGGCGGGTCGTCCTGATCGTAGCTGAAGTATTCGTCATCCGTTTCCAGGAAACGGTAATGGGTCCGGTACATCGCCACGTCGGCGCCCATATCGGTGCCGAAGAGGATTTGGTCAGCATGTTCAATGAAGAAGCGACGAGCCGCGTATGGTTGGCGGCCCAGTTCAGGGATCCGGGCGCCGATATCCACGTTGAAATTGGGACAGCGGTCCATCAAATCGCCGACCCATGCCAGATTCTCGGCGTAGCAGCCCACGTGGGCGCCGATAAACGTCGTCTGCGGGTGCCGGCTGACCAGATTGGCCAGGCCGTTGACAATCGAAAGGAATGTAGAGTAGGGTGGGCTGGGGAAGTGCCAATCAGGATGGGCCTGCAGCTCCTCCCAGCGTTCATTGTATTGATCTAATGGCTGGAAGAAAGCGACGGGATCGGCAACGTGGGCCAACACCGGCAGCCCCAGCTCGCCAGCTGTCGCCCAGATGGCATCGAGACGGGTATCGTCAACAGCCACCAGATCTCCCAGGTGGTCAGTGACTTTCAGCCCAAACGGTTTCCAAATCTTCAGCCCTTCGGCTCCCCTGGCCGCTTGTTGGCGCAGCCGATCCGCTGCCCACTCCGGGAAATCATTCCCTTTGGCAGCCCACTGACTCCAGTCGACGCCGCCAAATACGCGGAATCTTTCTGGCGCAGCCGCCTTGAAATGATCGAGGTGGCTCTCCAATATCGCCTCACCCCAACCGCCGTCAAGATCGACATACATCTCGATCCCGGCTTCGTCCAGGACATCCAGAAGTTCAGATACCGGCCGCTTATCCCAGCCGCCGCCAAATGGGGGGGCCAGATGATTATGAGCGTCAATCACTGGGAATTTCGGTTTTTCAACCGTGGTTGCTTTCGTTACCAGCGCTGGTCGGGGTTGATAATCTTTCAGCAGCATCGGATGCCCTCTCTTTGCCTGCTTGCGAGTGATCAGTCAATTGCGAGCATAATACTTCACAGATGTTAAAGTGTTTCTTTGATTTTTGCAAGAACCTTGCTAAAATGAGCGCGTAGATGATTGAATTTGCTTGAATTCGAGGCCAGAATGCTCAAATCTGCGCGACAAACTAGAATTCGACAGCTGATCGACAGTAACGGTCAAGTGACAGTTACTGAGCTGAACGATCTTTTGGACGTAAGTGAAGCGACTATCCGGCGCGATCTGGAAGAGCTGGCCTTGGCTGGGTGGGCTCGCCGCACCCACGGTGGCGCGGTCAGAGTAAAGCGGGCCCGCCGGGAGCCACCCATCGGGCAGCGCGCAGCCAAGCATGAACTGGAAAAACTGCGCATCGGCCGGCTGGCGGCCAAGATGGTCTCGCCCGGCGAGACTATCTTCATGGGCAGCGGTAGTACGGTACAGAGTATCACCCCCTATTTGCATGATGTCGGCAGCCTAACGGTGATCACCAATTCCCTGCCGGTGGTCAACGAGCTATCTCACAGCGAAAACATAGAGCTGATCGTCATTGGCGGCATGTTTCGGCAGAGTGAATCCTCCATGGTTGGCCATATCGCCGAGCAGGCGATTCGCGAGTTTCGCGCGGACCGGGTCTTCATGGGGATGCGGGGAATTGACCCCAGCCACGGCTTCACCAACGACTATCTCCCAGAAGCGATGACCGACCGGGCTATCCTGCAGATCGCACCGCAAAATGTGGTCGTTGCTGACCATTCCAAATTCGGCCGGGTTAGCACCGTATTTTTGGCGCCGGTCACGGCTGCCCATACCATCGTTACCGGGGATGAGACTTCCGGCGACATGTTGGCCGAATTGCGTGAACTAGGCCTGCAAATCTTGACCGCTTAAGCGGTCTGCCGTCCCGATCTATAATGCCAGACGGATTACGGCTTGAATCTTAATTCAGGCACAATCAGGAGTTTCTATGTATACGATAGGAAAACACACATATTCCGAAATCGTCAGCCAGCCAGAAGCCTGGGCTGATGCCATCAGCTTTCTAAAAGGCGCGGCTGATAAGTTGACGGCAGCTTGGCGTGAGTTGGCGCCGAAACAGGTGATTTTCATCGGCTGCGGCTCTACCTTCTATCTCTCTCAGGTCGCCGCCAAGCTGTTCCAGGGGCTGACCGGAATCCCTGCCGCGGCTCATCCCAGCTCGGAGCTGCTGCTG
>JAHEEY010000071.1 GCA_024640485.1 Chloroflexota bacterium
GGGTTCTTTGATGAATTTGGAGTCGACGCCATCACCGTCAACCCATACGTTGGCTCCGAAGCGATCACGCCCATGATCGGCGATCGTCCAGATAAAGCGGTCTACATCTTGGCTCGTACCTCTAACCCCAGCGCCGTCGACTTTCAAGGGGATCTGAGCCAGGGTGAAGGGTTGACCGCCGACGTTATCCGGCAGAGTCAGGAATGGCCCACCCGAGGTCATAAGGGGTATGTGGTGGGGGCGACCTATCCGGAAGAGCTGGCTATCGCCCGCCAAATGGCCCCCAACGCCAATTTCCTGATCCCCGGCATTGGCGCCCAGGGCGGCGGCATCGAGGCGCCGGTGAAGTATGGCCCCGACGCCGTCGCCGGTCCGGTGATCAGCGCCAGCCGCAGCGTCATTTATGCCTCGGCTACTATGGCCTTCGCTGACGCCGCCCGTCAGGCTGCCGATCAGCTGCGGCAGCAGATCAACCAGGCGCGGGCGAAACTTTCGTAGGCGGCTGGTTAGGGGGTTTGTTCTGCCGGCCAATGCCACTGCTGCAGCCGGCAGCGCCGGCTTCTCACCGCCACGGCGCCAGTGTAGCCGCTCCAGGGAACCAGCGCCTGCAGCGACCATTGCCTGGCTTCAGCGGCATCATTTTGGATAGACAGCAGCCGGGCTGGCTCACCGGGCACAAAAGCGACATCAAAATCCGCCAGTGGGAAGGATAAGCCCTCCCCAATCGCTTTAATGAACGCCTCTTTGCGGGTCCAGCAGTTGAAAAATGCCGCCTCCTGCTCATCTTCCGGCAGTTGGCCGAAGATGGCGCTTTCTCGCGGCGAGAAGTACCGTTCCGCGATGGCGCTGGCATCGTCCAATTCCCGTATCCTTTCTAGGTCCACACCAACGGCGGCGCCGGCAGTGATAGCGATCAGGGCCAGTTCGTGAGAATGGGCCACGTTGAACTGCAGCGGCGTACCCCCCATGGCTGGCGCCAGCTCCGGCTTTCCCTGTTCCCCGTAGCTGAACCGGATCGACGCCGGTGATCTTTCCAGGTACCGGCCGATGACAGCTCGCAGCACTCCCCGGCTGATAGTGAACCGCCGCCTGTCCCGCTGGAAGTGGAACCGGTCGGCCCGCTCATCTTCCTCCGTCGACAGGCAGGCAGACATCTTGTTGACTGCCCAACGGGGCTGTTCCAGGTTCACCCGAAACAGATGGACCTCGGATTCCAATAGGGTCAGCGTTTCTGGCGCAGGCTGCCAATTCGTTTCATTAAACATCGGCAATCATCAACTGCTCCATCTGTGTGCGGCAGCCAGGTGGTGAACCAAAAGGGCCGCAGCCTCCTGGCTGCTTCCAGCCTCAGGCGCCGGTGTCATCTGTTTGATCCTGCACTGTCGTTTCAACCTGATTTGCCAAGAAAGCTTCGATCTGCCGGTAATACTCAGGAAACATGGAGATGTCGTTGTGCTCTGCCGGCTCAATGATGTGCAGCCGCTTGGGCGCGGTCACCGCCTGGTACAGCCGCTGCCCGTGATGCAGCGGCACCAGGCTGTCACGGCCGCCGTGGAGCAGCAGGGTGGGGCAGGTCAGTGCTGGCACTTTCGCCAGCGATTCGAACATGTGGGGGATGGCGGCCTTGGGTATCCAGCCGGCCACCCCGGCGACCACTTCCCTCATCGATGCCAGGGCGCTGTCCAGGATGAGGCGGAATGGGGGCTCATCCAGCGCGGCGTGGATCGCCACTGCGCTGCCTAGGGATTTACCCAGGATAGAGGCGGGCAGCCCCTCTTTCGCGGCCCTTTCTCGCAGCCAGCGCCACATCACTTCGCCGTCGAGATAGAGCCCCTCTTCAGACGGTGTTCCCTGGCTGCTGCCGTATCCCCGGTAGTCCCAGATAAGCAGGCTGATGCCGGCATCGAGGAAAGGGGGTGCCGCGTAGACCCAATCCCGGATGTCGCCAGCGTTGCCGTGGCAGTAGAGCAGGGCATGGCGCGGTTGGGAAGCCGGCAGGTACCAGCCGGACAGTCTCACCCCATCGGCGGCGCTCACATCGACCGCTTCATAAGCCAGCGATAGATCAGCAGGGGTCAGATCGGCCGGCGAGGAGGTGGCGTCTGGCCGGTAAACAAACTGGTTGATCACGGTTGTTATCATACCGTTACTCCAATCGAAAATAGCGATCTAAACCGTCTAAATTGTAGCATAGAGACTCCGCAGGCATAAGATGTGACTTCCCTCTGCAGCGGCTCCGGCAGGGCTTCTTGACGCTTCCTATTCCCCCGGTTTGCCCGGCAGCCAGCTAGATGTCGATATCCAGCAGCTGCTTGATCAGACGCGTCATATGGTGGTAATGGGACCCTTTCCAGTAAATTTGCCGGCAGTCGCTGCAAATGCGGAACTCCTGGTAATACTGCCGGGTGTTGGCCATCAACCGCTGGCTGATCGCTTCTTTGGCGATCGGTTCCAGCACGCCGTTGCAGCGCAGACATCGCTGGAATGGGTTCATCTGCCGGCGCAGGTCGAATCGCTGTGTCAGTTCGATCAGCTGCTGCTGCGGGTCACTCTCCCGGACACAGTAGCCCCGGCTGACCAGATTCCGTTTCAACAATCCCCGGTCCCTGCTCAGCAGGATGCGCCCTTCCTGATTGGAGATGCGGGCCAGTTCCTCATCCTGGTAATCATTTTGGTACAAGGTGTCAAAACCAAGCAGCCGCAGGTAGCGGGCCAGCTGGCCCAGATGGATATCCAGCACGAAGCGGCTCTGACGCAGCGGCTGCGGCCTCAGCCGGACCGCATCGCTGATGTCGATGGATTCGAAGACTGGATAAACGCTGATCAGGTCGCCGTCGGCCACGATATAGTCGAAGTGTACCGATTTGCTGTTTGCCAGGATGAGATCGACTTCAGTGTGCGGTACGCCCAGCGATTCGATCAGATGTTTCACCGAGACCCTCCCCTCAAAATGGTGATCGAAGCTCAGGTACCGCTTCTTCTCTGGCAGAAAATCGTTAAGTTCGGCGTAGAATCGAAATTGGGCCGTGTCCATGCGCCTGATTCACTCCTGGGGGCCGTGAGGAAGGTTGGATGACCGGGGTCTGATAGGCGAATGGGGGACGGTGATTCAAGGGTTGTTTCGCCTGGGATGAATGCTGTTTGGCTGGAAAAACCCAGCCTATATTCTCCGCATTCTATACGCATTGCATTCCTGTGACAAAGCTTTTATAGTGTACCCATAGGAGCCTATTTGCTGGCACGCTCTAGCGCTGCGGGAGACGCTGCCGGCTGTTGAAATGACGGAACCAACTGTGCCCGCTTCCCGGTGGCATGATACGGATGTTCCGGTATTGGTGCTCTTGGGGGTAAACCTTGTACCAGAATAGATTCAAACTGATCGCGGGCGCGGTACTCATGACAATGCTGCTGTTGGTTGGGGGCTGTGCCGCTGAAGACGAAGCTGCCCCTGACGCCGCTGGCGGCATGCAGCTGCACAGCGCCGCCTTCGAAGATGGCGGGGACATTCCGGCGCAGTACAGCTGTGATGGTGCCGGCATATCGCCGCCGCTGGTGTGGGACCATCTGCCGGGGGAAACCGGCAGCCTCGTTCTGATCGTTGATGATCCCGACGCTCCGTTAGGAACCTGGGTCCACTGGCTGCTCTACAATATCCCCCCGGAGACAGTCGGCCTGGCGGAAGATCTACCTGGTAAATCTGGGATACCGCCCGGCAGCCAGCAAGGGTTGAACAGTTGGCGAAAGGAAGCTTACGGCGGCCCCTGCCCCCCATCCGGGGAGCACCGCTACTTCTTCAAGCTGTACGCCTTGGACAGCCGGCTTGATCTGGCGTCGGGTGCCGATAAGAAGGAGCTGATGGCGGCGATGGAAGGGCATGTCCTGGACCAAGGGCAGCTGGTGGTCCACTACCGGCGGCCGCAGTAGTCTTTAAGCGATGATCGTTGCCGATTGGTAGGAAAACCATGGGCATGGCAACAGCCAATGTCTGTGGAATATCGTATACTTAAAAGATGCGGCTGGTTTCGCTTTGACCGGCGGCCTCTTGTTATTTTAGAGTCCAATCGAATGGTCACGGCGGAAGCTAAGACGCCTTTGAATGGTCAACCACGTTGGGAGTGAACAATGAGATCTAAAAGAACTCTATTCCTTATTTTACTTATCGGCGTACTGATTATCAGCGGCGGCTGCCGCAAGAAGGAAGACGAGCCCACGCCTACCAAACCGGCTCTTGCACCGACCGCTATCGCCACAACGGTGCCCAAACCGGTGCTGCCGGAGGGGAGTGAGACCGCGCTGCCGTCCCCCACCGTGAAGCCGACAGCTACTGCCCTTCCTACGCCGACTCTGACCAGCCTGGGGCTGGCCCCCCTGGGGGACGATACCCCGTTGTCACCTGAGATAATCGGCCGCAGCCCAGGGGTTGGTGCGGAAATACCCCTGGACGGCTTCGTGGAGCTCTATTTCGACCAGCCGATGGATGAAGCGTCCACTTCTGCCGCTTTGCAGCTGCTGGATGCTGACGGCACCGCTGTTGATGGGGATATCAGCTGGCCCCAGCCGCGGATCTTGCGCTTCAAACCGCGGCGCACCCTGAAACCCAACAGCAGCTACAGCGCCATCCTTGCTGCCACCGCCAAGTCCGCCGACGGCGTCCCTCTGTTGGACGGATTGACCCTGACCTTCAATTCCATCGGCGACCTGACCGTCAGCCAGGTGTCGCCGGTACCTAACGTCAGCGAGGTGGCTGTGGACTCAGCCATTACGGTGATATTCAATAGGCCGGTGGTGCCGCTGCTGGCTGCCCAGGACCAGGCCAGCCTGCCCAACCCGCTGCAAACAACCCCGGCCATTTCCGGCCAAGGGGAATGGATCAACACCTCTGTTTATCTCTTCCGGCCTGACCAGCCGCTGATCGGCCGCAGCCGCTATACGGCCACAGTCCTGGCGCAGGTGGTGAATGAGATCAGCGCCAGCGGCGCTGTCATGGCCCAGGATTATAACTGGGCATTCACCGCGACCGCTCCTACCTATCGTTACTTGAGCCTGGTAAATTGGGTAGACAGCCCTCAGGATTATTTCCCCAATCTGCTGGCTGATCAGCCGTTCCAGATCTACTTCGAGCAGCCCATGGATCCCGCCAGTACAGAGGCGGCTATTTCCATGGTCCCGGACAGCGGCGCTGCCGCTTCCTTTGTGTTTGATTGGGACAAGAGTTTCACCTCAGTTGTTTTTACCCCCACCCAACAGTTCGAGCTGGGTGCTGACTACACGCTGCGCCTATCGGACAGCGCCCGTTCCGCCTATGGCGGCCAGCTTTACCAGGAGCTGGTATGGCATGCCACCACCGTCTACCCGCCCGCTGTTCGTGCCACTGATCCTGGCAACGGCCGGACCCAATCTCGGTTTATCAACGAATTCCGTCTCGATTTTGCCTCTCCTATGGATGGGGAGAGCCTGGAAGGGAAGGTGATTTTCTCCCCTGAGCTCTCCGGTGATGGTGAAGGCCGGTACGACACCTGGGATTGGAGCCTGCACTTCTACGGCCTGGCCCCTTCCACCCGTTACACCGTCCAGATCCTGCCGGGTATGCAAGATCCGTACGGCAATGAAATCAGTGAACGGCAGACCCTCTCTTTCACCACTGCGCCCTACTCGCCGATGGCCAGCTTCAACTTCCCCGGGCAGTTGGCCATGTACCGCGCCGGCGGTTCCACCGCGGCCTGGGTCAACTATCACAATGTCAACCAGATGCGGGTAAATCTGTACACCCTTTCTCTGCAGCAGTTCGCCTCGCTGCTTTACAGCTACAATCCGTCTGACTATCGGCCGGCGGCGGCGGATCAAATTTGGAGCCAGACCAAAG
The DNA here is from genome assembly GCA_024640485.1 of Chloroflexota bacterium. Classification (GTDB taxonomy): domain Bacteria; phylum Chloroflexota; class Anaerolineae; order Promineifilales; family Promineifilaceae; genus JAHEEY01. The sequence continues at coordinate 5,864 of JAHEEY010000071.1, forward strand.
ATGTCTCGGCAGACCTGAATGTCAACGCCTATCAGCGGTTCGATATGCTGGATGCCGGCGGCGCCCCCTTGGCTCCTGGCTACTATTTCCTCACCTTAAATTCGCCTCAAGTACCCGCTGATTCTGTCAACCTGCAGGCCCAGCCGATCTTATTGGCCAATGCCAATGTGGCTCTGAAAACCACCGCCAATGAGGCGATGATCTGGCTCACGGACATCAACAACGGCGCCCCGGTCGCCGATGTGCCCGTGGTCTTTTATGATCAGATGTTCAACGAGCTGTTCCGGCAGCGTACCGATGCCAACGGGCTCGTCTACCGGGACGATTTGACCCTAGAGGTGGGCTATCAGGCATTCTACTATGCGGTGACCGAGGATCCCACAGGGGCACATTTCGGCATGGCCATCAGCGGCTGGAATGACGGCGTCCGCCCTGAAGATTTCGGCATTTACACCGATTTCTATATGCAGCCAGGCGAGCCTACCAGCTATGTCTACACCGATCGCCCCATCTACCGTCCTGGTCAGGAGGTCTTCATAAAAGGGGTTGTCCGGCTCAACGATGATCTTGTCTACAGCCTGCCCAAATACCAGACCGTCGACGTTTCTATCGCTTCCTTTGACGAAACGATCTTTGATCAAGCGGTCCCCCTGAATAAGTTCGGCACCTTTGACATATCTTTGGCACTAGATAATGAGGCTGCATTGGGCAGCTACTACATCAGCGTCATTGTAGATGAAAAGTGGATCGGCAGCGGCACTTTCAACGTCGCTGAATACCGCAAACCGACCTTCCTGGTCAATGTGGAAGCCGCGGAAACGGATCTGTTGGCTGGTGATACCATCGATCTCAATGTCGATGCCCAATTCTTCTCTGGCGGTTCGGTGGTGGGCGGCGATGTGGAATATTCTGTCTACGCCTCCGATTACACCTTCCGTCCCGGCGGAAACCTCAGCCGCTACAGCTTCAAGAGCGAGTCCCGCGATGAGACGTATTCCGATTACTACTACTTTGATTACAATCCCAGCACCCTTGTCACCAGCGGCAGCGGTCAGACCGGCAGCGACGGCCGGCTGACTCTGCGGATACCAGCGGAGCTCAGTGACGAAGACGGCAGCCGCACCTTCTCCATCGAAGCCACCGTCACTGATGTTGCCGGCAACGCCGTCAGCGGCCGTACCGACGTCATCGTCCATCGCAGCACCGTCTACCCAGGCATCCGCCCCGATCAGTATGTGGGCCAGGCAGGCCAGCAGATGAGTTTCGAGATCGCCCTGGTCGATTGGGAAGCCGATCCAGTGCCCAACCAGCCGGTGGATGTGGAAATTGTCGAACGTCGCTGGTACAGCGTTCAGGAAGAAAACGAACAGGGGCAGACCATTTGGAAAACCACCGTGGAAGAGATCCCGGTGTTGAAGGATGAAAAAGTAACCGTCGACAGCCAGGGACGGGCTCAACTCTCCTTTACCCCGCCGAAGGGGGGCGTCTACCGCGCCTACATCACCGCCCGCGGCCGGCTGGGAGGCGAGGCGGTTTCCTCGGCTGACGTCTGGGTGTCAGGGAGCGAATATGTCTCCTGGCGCCGGCTCAACGATCACAGCTTTGAGCTCGTCGCCGACGCTGACAGCTACCGCCCCGGCGACACCGCCGAAATTCTCATCGCCTCTCCTTTCCAGGGTCCAGCCCATGCCCTGGTGACCGTGGAGCGCGGGCATATCAAGCAGTATGAAACCATCTTGCTGAACAGCAACTCAACCCTCTACTACCTGCCCATCACTGGCGAAATGGCCCCCAACGTGTTTGTCTCGGTGATGGTGATGAAGGGGGTGGATGCCAACAACCCCGTCCCCGATTTTAAAGTGGGGATGACCCAATTTACCGTGGAGCGGGAAGAACAGGAGTTGAGCGTGGTCCTGACTCCCGATCGGACCACCGCTGGCCCCGGAGATGAGGTCACTTATACCATTATGGTGAAGGATAACGCCGGCCAGCCGGTAGACGCCGAAGTCTCCCTGGCGCTGGTCGATCTGGCTGCCCTCTCCTTGGCGGAACCCAACGCTCCCAACATCCTGGATTACTTCTATTCCAACCGTTGGCTCAGTGTTAACACCGCTCTGATGCTCACCCGCCTCATGGACGCCCTCAACCTGGAGCTTGAAGCCCAGATGAAGGGCGGCGGCGGCGGCGGCGGCGACATGGGCATCCTCACGGTGCGTGAGGATTTCCCCGACACCGCCTACTGGGAGGGCCAGGTGCAGACCGGGCCTGACGGCGAAACCACGGTGACAATCACCTTGCCCGACAGCCTCACCACCTGGCGCATGGATGCCCGGGCGGTGACCCTGGACACCAAGGTGGGGCAGTCTACCTCTGATATCGTCACCACCCTGCCGCTGCTGGTCAGCCCCAATACCCCTCGCTTCTTCGTGGCCGGCGACAGCGCCGTGGTCGGCACCGCCGTCCACAACAACAGCAGCCAGGAGCTGGAAGCCACCGTCACCCTGGAAGCGGAAGGGGTGACCCTGGACAGCCCGCCGACCCAGCTGATTACCATCCCTGCCGGACAGCAGGCGTTGGTAGAGTGGTCTCTACGGGTGAATGATGTCGGCCGGGTCGACTTTGTCTTCAGCGCCAGCAGCGGCCCCTACGCGGATGCCAGCCGGCCTTCACTGGGCACCCTGGAGGGCCAGGGTATCCCGGTTTACAAATACCAGGTACCGGAGACTGTAGGCACCGCCGGCCAGCTGCTGGAAGGGGGCGCCGTGGTAGAATCCATCGGCCTGCCCATCTTCCCCGGCTATGAACTGACCGAAGGGGAGCTGACTGTGAAAATCGCTCCCTCGCTGGCTGCCGCTATGACCGGCGGCCTGGATTATCTGGCCCACTATCCCTACGAATGCACCGAGCAGATCGTCTCCCGCTTCCTGCCCAACGTTCTCACCACCCGGGCCCTCAAAGCCGCTGGTCTGAGCGACCCTGAGCTAGAAGCAAACCTGGAAGAGCAGGTCAACATCGCCCTGCAGCGGCTTTACAACCGGCAGCGGGCTGACGGCGGCTGGCCCTGGTGGGACGGCCCTGAGACCGATACCCTGGTCACCGCCTACGTGGTCCAGGCACTGTTGGAAGCCCGCTACAGCGGCTACCTGATCAGTGACGGCGTCCTGCAGCAGGGTATCAGCTATCTGGAAGATCATCTGTCTGAAGTGGATGGGCTGAGTGGACGTTTCAAGGACAACCGGCAGGCATTCTTGCTGTACGTGCTGGCCAAAGCCGACAGAATGCCCACCGGAGAGATCAGCCAGCTGTACGCCCGCCGTGCCTCCCTGGATCTATATGCCCAGGGTTATCTGGCCCAGGCCATCCGGCTGATCGATTCCGGCGATCCCAGATTGGATACGTTGGCCTCCGACTTCATCAGCGCCGCGGCCCTGTCAGCCAGCGGCGCCAGCTGGGAGGAAGCGGAGCGGGACTACTGGAATTGGAATTCCGATACCCGCACCACCGCTATCATCCTCGACACCTTGATCAAGATCGATCCGCAGAACCCGATCGTGGCCAACGGCGTCCGTTGGCTGATGGCACACCGAACCGACGGCCGTTGGGCCAGTACCCAGGAGACCGCCTGGACCTTGATGTCTCTCACCGATTGGATGGTCATATCGGGCGAACTGGAGGCGGACTACCAGTACGAGGTTGCTCTCAACGGGCAGCTGCGCGGCAGCGGCGCCGCCAATGGCGACACCCTGCGTGACAGCTGGCAGATGAAGGTAGAGGTGACCGATCTGTTCACCGACCGGCTGAACCGGCTGGCCATCGGCCGCAGCGAAGGCCCCGGCAACCTGTACTACACCACCCACCTGGAGCTGTCGCTGCCGGTGTCGGAAGTGCAGGCGCTCGATCAAGGGGTGATCATCTCCCGGGCCTACTACGATCCCGATAATCGCCAGACCCCGGTTACCGAAATGGCGCAGGGAGACACCTTCCTGGCCCGGCTGACCCTGGTCCTGGCCAAAAGCCGCCACAATCTGATTATCGAAGATTTCTTGCCAGCCGGCCTGGAGGCGGTCGACACCTCCCTCAAGACCAGCCAGCAGCTGGGCGCTCCGGAGCGTTACGACCGAGACGAGATCTTTAATCAGGGAATGGGCTGGTGGTACTTCGATCATGTGGAGCTGCGGGACGAGAAAGTGGTCATCTCCGCCGACTACCTGCCGGCGGGTACCTACGAGTACGTCTACCTGGTCCGCGCCAGCACCCCCGGCGAGTTCCAGGTCATCCCGCCCACCGCCCAGGAGTTCTACTTCCCCGAGGTCTACGGCCGCGGCGATGGTTCCCTCTTCGTGGTGAAGCCTCGAGAGGATTAGGGCCGCCGCCTGCAAAAACAAAGAAGCGCCCTGGTCAGGTAGGTTGATCCTCCTGGCCAGGGCGCCTGTCTTTAGAGCGAAGGCGCTTACCCCTCCATCGGCAGGATCGCCACCGGTACCGGTGACAGCTCCTTAAACCGCTCGGTATCTTCCATCCCCCCGATCCCACGGCCGACATGCATCGGCACCGCCACTTTGGGCTTGAGGGTAACCACCGCCGACACCGCCTCTTCAGCGGTCATCACGTAGGTGCCGCTTACCGGCAGCAGCGCGACCTCACATTCGATTGCGGCCATTTCTGGGATCGGGTCGGTATCGCCGGCGTAATAGATCCGCTGGCCGTCGACCGTGAGTACGAAGCCGACGAATCCCGCCGCCTGGGGATGGAACGGATTGCCCGGGCTGCGGAACTTGGTGAGGTTGTAGGCCGGCACCACCTGCACTGGAATCCCTTTGACTGTCACCGAGTCGCCCGGCTTCACGATCTCCACCGGCCCCGGCAGCTTCTCGGCCGCGGCAGCCACAGCTACGATCACTGTTTCTTCGCCCCGCAGCTTGGCCACGTCTTCCGGCGAGCAGTGGTCCCGGTGATCATGGCTGATCAGGATCAAGTCTGCCTGGGGGCCCTCCGTCACCTGCCACGGATCGATGTAAATCTGCAGCCCGTTCCCCTCAATGCGGAAACTGGCATGTCCTAACCAATGGATATTCGCTACACGTTCGTTGCTCATCAAGAAATCTCCTTTCTTAATTGATTATACATGAAGTGGCTGCTGCCCATGATCATGGGGCGGGCAAATTGGTGAAAAGTGCCCCAATCGAATCAGAAACGTGGGGCTGTTCGATGTCGCGGTTGGTATACTACCAGCATGGTAAAGAAATGGCGGATCTGGCTCTCCCTGATGCTGTTGAGCGTGGCGGCGCTTTTGGCACTGTCCCGTTGGCTGTTTGCCGGCCTGCCGGCGCCGGCGGCGATCGGCGATCGGCTGGCCATCCCCACCATTCGCATCACCGACCGCCATGGCCGGCTGCTGTACGATATCGTCGACGCCGAAAAAGGGCGCCAATTCCAGATCCCCTTGGACCAGATCCCGCTGGCCCTGCGCCAGGCGACTGTCGCCACTGAAGACGGCAGCTTCTACGAAAACCCCGGTGTCGACCTGGCTGGCGTCTTGCGCGCTTTTTGGATCAACTTGCGCGGCGGAGAACTGTTGGCCGGGGGCAGTACCATCACTCAACAGGTGGCCCGTAATCTGCTGTTGGACGACGACGAACGGATCCAGCGCACCCCTCGCCGCAAACTGCGCGAGAGCTGGCTGGCGTGGCAGTTGTCGCGAGAATTTGAGAAAGAGGAGATCCTCTCCCTCTACCTGAATCAGATGTATTACGGCGGCATGGCCTATGGGGTAGAGGCCGCCTCTCAAACCTACTTCGGCCAGCCCGCTGCTCAGCTGACTCTGGCGGAGGGCGCGCTGTTGGCCGGCCTGACCCAGGCGCCGTCTCTGTACAACCCGTTTGCCAACCCCGAGGCCGCCAAAGCGCGGCAGCTGGTGGTGTTGGAGTTGATGGTCAAAGCAGGCGATATAACCCCGGAGGAATCCGCCCAGGCGGCGCGAGAGCCGCTGCGGTACGCCTCAACCCCGTATCCGGTGAAGGCGCCTCACTTTGTGATGATGGTAGCCGCCCAGCTTGACGGCATGTTCACCCCGGAAGAGATAGCCGCCAGCGGCGGCCTGACCGTACGCACTACCTTGAACCTCGATTGGCAGGAACATGCCCAGCAGCTTGCCGGGCAGCAGTTGGAGCGGCTCAACCACCCCCCTGACGGCAGCTTCAGCCACAACGCCCACAATGCCGCCGTGGTAGCTATCGACCCCCATCAAGGGGATATCCTGGCCCTGGTGGGCAACGCCGATTATTTCGACGGCGATGTCGGTGGCGCCATCAACATGGCCATCGCCCCCCGGCAGCCCGGTTCCGCTCTGAAACCGATCATATACGCCGCCGCCATGTCTCCAGATCGGCCCCAGCCCTGGACCGCTGCCACCATGATCCCTGATGTCCGTACCGTCTTCATTACTCATGAGGGTGAGCCGTATGTGCCGGTCAACTTCTCTCGTGAGGAGCATGGTCCGGTGCTGCTGCGCCAGGCGTTGGCCTCCTCTCTCAACATCCCGGCAGTGGCGGCGTTGGACAGCGTTGGCGTCGAGACCGCAATGAACCTGGCTGCCGATATGGGGCTCGATACCATGGGCGATCCTCAGGAGTACGATCTCTCATTTGCCTTAGGCGGCGGCCCGGTCCGGCTGCTCGATTTGACCGCCGCTTACAGCGTCTTCGCCAACGGCGGCTCCCGCATTACCCCGCGTTCCATCCTGGATGTGGTCGATGCTGCCGGGCAAAGCCGCTATCAGAGCCAGCCGGAAGATCTGATCCGAGTGCTGGACCAGCGCTTGGCCTGGCTGATCAGCGACATCCTCAGCGATAACGAGGCCCGCCGCCTCTCCTTTGGCCCCAACAGCTTGCTGAAGCTGGACCGCACCGCGGCGGTGAAGACCGGCACCACCAATGATTTCCACGATAACTGGACCGTGGGCTATACCCCCGATCTGGTGGTGGGGGTATGGGTGGGGAATGCCGACAACCAGCCGATGCGGGATGTCACCGGCATCAGCGGCGCCGGCCCTATCTGGCATCATTTCATGCGGGCGGTTTTGTCCGGTGTTCCCGAACAGCGCTTTACCCAGCCGCCCGGCCTGGTCAGGGCGGAGATCTGCCTCATGTCTGGACTATCCCCTGGAGACGTATGTCCTTACCGGCGTAAGGAGTGGTTCCTGGCCGGCACCCAACCGACAGAAACAGACCACTTTTTTCACCGGGTAGCTTTGGACCGTTTTAGCGGCAGGTTGGCTGGTTCTCTGACCGCGCCCGCTGACCGGTTGGAACAGCTGGTGCTGGATCTCCCGCCCGTCTTCCACCCTTGGGCTAGAGCTGAAGGATTAACCCTGCTGAATGATCTGCTGCAGCGCGGTGAAGAAGGTGTCCCTGGCGCTTCGGCTCAAGGCCCATCCTTACGCATGATCTCGCCCGACCCCCAGACCAACTATCGCATCTCAGCCGGGATGCCCTTAGACGCCCAGCAGCTCCGCTTCGAGGCCATCGGCGATGCTGGGTTTACCCAGGTAGTCCTCTGGCTTGACGGTCAGCCGCTGGCCACCCTGACCGAACCACCATACGCCGACTGGTGGCCCTTGGCCCCCGGCATTCACCAGACCTGGGCCGAAGGGCGCTACCGCGACGGCCGGTCGG
>JAHEEY010000465.1 GCA_024640485.1 Chloroflexota bacterium
ATGCCAACATGGATGATTGGGGGGTAGGGGACACCCAGGATTGCCTCCACGCCGCCAAATTCCTGCACCAATTCGATTGGATCGACCCGGCCCGAATCGGCATCTTCGGCGCCAGCTACGGTGGGTACATGGTCGCCTGCTGCCTGTCACGGGATCCCGATTACCTGTTCGCCGCCGGCGTCAGCAAATACGGCGACGCCAACGTCTACAGCTCCTGGGCCCAATGCGAACGGGATACCCGTCTCTACACCGAAATGCAGATCGGCCATCCGGCCCGGAAATGGGGGGTATACCAGGCCGCTTCGCCGGTCCTGGAAATGGACAAGGTCCAGAAGCCTACCCTGCTGCTTCACGGGCTGCTGGATGAGGTGGTCCCCCCGCAGGCATCAGAAGAGTGGGTCGAGGCGCTGCTCAAAGCGGATAAGGTGTTCGAATACAAGAGCTACGCCGGCGAGCCCCACGGCTTCCTGAGACGGGAGACCGAAATCGACTGGCAGACCCGTATGGAAACCTTCTTCGACTGGTATCTGCGCCCCAATCCAGCATGATCAATGGTGGGGCCGGCAGCCGTGCCGGCCCTGCTAAACAGGAATGACCAACATGCGTTCGATGAAACGGGACCGGTCTCAGCGGCGGGCCCAACGGCTGGAATCTCCCTTGCTGAAACGCCCCTTCCGGCAGCCCCGTAATTCCATGGCCCCTATGGAGATCCTGTCGCCAGAGCAGCTCTCCCGTCTCCATGATGCCTCCATGCAGATTCTAGAGGTTACCGGCATCGACTTCCTGGACGATGAAGCGCTGGCGATTTGGGAGAAGGCCGGGGCAAAAGTAGACCACAAGCGGCGGCATGTCTGGATCGACCGGGGGTTGATCATGGAGGCCATCGCCGCCGCCCCGCCATCTTTCACCTGGCGGGCCCGCAACCCGGCCCACAACATCCTCATCGGCGAGAACGCCATCACCTTCGGCCCCAGCGGCGGCATGGTTTATGCCGCCAACCGGGACATCGGCCGCCGTGCCGGCACCATGGAAGATTTTGAGAATTTCGTCAAGCTGTCCCAGATGTGTCCTGACCTCCATTTCGCCAGCTGGGAGCAGGTGGCCCCCCACGATGTCCCATCTTCGGTCCGTCATCTGCACCGGCTGCGGGCCGGATTCATCCTCAGCGATAAGGCGGTGATGGAAGCGGCCCACGGCCGGGTGATCACCAGCGACAATCTGGAAATGGCCCGCATCGTCTTCGGCGATCTGGAAGGAGCTCCGGTCATTGGCGATGTGATCAATGCCAACAGCCCCCTGATCTACGACGATCGCATGTTGGGCGGGCTGATCAGCTACGCCAGGGCGGGGCAGGTGACATTCATTACCCCCTTTATCCTGGCCGGTGCTACGGGGCCGGTGACCATGGCCGGTGCCCTGGCCCAGCAGAACGCCGAGGTATTGGCCGGGGTGGCCCTGACTCAGCTGGTGCGGCCCGGCGCGCCCGTGGTCTACGGCGGCTTTACCACCAATGTCGATATGAAAAGCGGCAGCCCCGCCTTTGGCACCCCGGAGACCGCCTGGGCCCTCATCGCCGGCGCCCAGCTGGCCCGCCATTACCGGCTGCCTTACCGCGGCAGCGGCAGTCTGACCAATGCCAAAATCCCTGATGCCCAGGCCGCCTATGAGACCATGTGGAATTTGTGGCCGGCGGTCAGCGCCCACACCAACCTGATCATGCATGCCGTGGGTTGGCTCGACGGCGGCTTGACCGCTTCCTATGAGAAATTCATCATCGACGCCGAAAACCTGGCCATGTTCGCCCATTTTCTAGAAGGGTTCACCGTCGACGATGATACCCTGGCGCTGGCGTCGATCGATCAGGTCGGCCCCGGCGGTCACCATTTCAGCACCCCCCATACCAGGGACCGCTTCCAGGATGCCTTCTACCAAACGGCCCTGGCGGACCGGCTGGGATACGAGACCTGGGAAAGCGCTGGCGGCTGGGATACAGCCCAACGCGCCCACCAGATTTGGACGGCATGGTTGGACCAATTCCAGCCGCCGCCCCTGGATACCGGCGTCCAGGAAGCATTGAACGATTACGTCGCTCGCCGAGAGCGCCAGCTGGAAGGAATAAACCTGTATGACTGATGGAACAGGCGGCGATTGCTCTGAGTCAGGATTGACCTGCCGCTGCTTGAATGAAGGAGTCGGAAAGAAATGAGCGAGTTTTTCCCCTATGATGAGATGACCTGGCCCGAGGTGGATGCTTTACCTCGAAATACCCCGCTGATCATTCCCTTGGGCGAAGGGTACCCGATGGACCGCTTGGCCAGCGCCTTGGGCGCTCCGGACCGGGTCGGGATGCTGCCCCCCATACCGTACGGGTGGACCGGCAGCGGCCTGCGGGTGGAGGAGCCGCTGTTGAGCGGCTTGATGCACAGCCTGCTGGACAGCTTGCGGGATGACGGCTTTTCCCGCGTCTACGCTCTCACCCCCCAGAATATCGACCTGGGGCTGGGCAGCAGCCGGATCACGCTGCCCCACCCCAGCCAGTTCCGCCAGGCTGACCCGCTGCCAGCCGCGGACCAGACAGATAAGGTGGTGCTGATCCCCGTTGGCCACACCGAGCAGCATGGTTTCCATCTGCCCATGTCCACCGACACCTTGATCATCGGCGCCATCGGCCAGGGGGCCGCCGCCGCCGTTCCCGACCAGGCTGTTTGCCTGCCTGCCTTCCCTTATGGGTCCAGCACCCACCGCGCTTCCTTTGCCGGCACCCTCAACGTGCAGGGCCGTATCTTTGAAGATTTCTGGCTGGGGGTGGTCGATGTGTTGGTCGCCCGGGGCTTTGACCGCATCTACCTGATCAGCGGCCACGGCGGCAACAGCTCTTTCCTGGTTAACGTGGTCAAATACGCCGGCGAGCGGTACCGACGTATCTTCTGCGCCACCGCCTGGCTGCATACCTCCGGCACCATTGGCGCTGCTGCCCTGGAGAAGCACCGCCTCTCGAAACGAGGGGGCATGGGGCATGCTGGCGAGCTGGAGACTGCCATGATCCTCCATCTGCGTCATGACCTTACCCACATGGATCGGGTGGTAGATGAGATCGATTTCGTGGCTACCCCAAACTACTACATGGATTGGATCGAAGGTGGCTCTCTGGTGGCCAACCCCCCTTGGGATGATGATACCGCCACCGGCGCTTATGGCGCCGGCAGTGTCGCTACGGCCGAACACGGCAGAATCTGGATCGAAGCGGCTATCGCCGAGAAGGCCGCCCATGTGGCTGAAATCCACCAACAGCAGAAGCTGCGAGAAGCGCGCCGGCAGGCCGGCTATGGCCTATGGGGGAATAAGGGATCCGCCGCTTAAAACTGCCTGTAGAAATGAAAGATTCCGCCTTTTGGGTGGAATCTTTCATTTCATGTGCGTTTCTGTTGTCGATCCGTGGCCTCCGCAGCCGGCTGATAGCAGACCGTTGTCGGCTGGTCGTCAACCATCGCTTCGCCAAGCTGAGTTGATTCTGAACTCAGGGTTTATCCTCCCTCATCGTGTTCAGCATCCCGGCAAACCAGGCATAGGCGTCTGGATGATAAAGGGTGTCGCAGTGACACAGTTCTCGGATGATCGGCCCGATCAAAGGGATCTCAGATCCTTTGCCCCCGGTGGGAGTCAGCGCCTGATACCGGGTCGAGTATGATTTTGGATCGTAATAGGGGCGGTCAACCACCAGGAGCGCCAGATGGGCGGCTTCATGGATCAAGCTGCGCTCCTTTCGCCCAGGTATTTCTTCCTCATTGATATAGGGACAGATGTGGATCGTGACCCCAT